>JAYUCN010000601.1:0-3981 GCA_043740335.1 Planctomycetota bacterium | reverse complement strand
CGAGAAGCCGCCCTTGCCGTCGCCGAGCAGGACGACAACCTCGTAGCTGTCGTGACTCGCGACGGCCAGGTCAAGGTGTCCGTCCTCGTTGACGTCGCCGAGGCTCGTTTCTCCGGCCCGGACGCCGTGCACCGCGTCCGTGCCCGGCAGCGACGTGAACGCGCCCGTGCCATCGCCCAACAAGATCTTCAGCCCGCGTTCCGCCACGGCCGCGACGAGCAAGTCGAGATGCGCATCGCCGTTGATGTCGGCGACCACGATGTTGCCCGAGCCGCCTTTCATGGCGAGCGGCGAGTACGCTGCGGCCACGAACAGGTGTTCGCTCTGCCTGAGGTTGCAGCTCGCAGCCAGCACCACCAAGGCGCACACGCCGAGACCGAGAACGGCAAGCATGGGGTTTCCTTGCTCCAGACGATGCGATGTTGGAACTGTTAGCGCAACGTCGCGCGTCGGCAACGCTCGATGCAGCCACCGGGAGAGTTTGGGCAGGGTGATGCTGGTGGCCTACCATGGCGGCGCCTCCGATGTGGCCACACGTTGCCAATGACCGACAGAACGTTCGTCTTCGTGCACGGCTGGTCCGTGACGCACACCGATACCTACGGGCAATTGCCGGAACGCCTCGTCGCCGAGGCACGCGCCGCTGGCGAGACCATCGCGATCGAGAACCTCTGGTTGTCGCGTTACGTGTCGTTCCGTGATGAGGTCCGCATGTCGGACATCGCCTGGGCCATGGAGTGCGCCGTGCAGCGAGACCTTGCGCACCTGCTGGCGAAGGGGGAACGCTTCGTGGTGATCACGCACAGCACTGGTGGACCGGTGGCGCGAGCGTGGTGGTACGAGTTCTACGCGGAACCCAAGAAGACCTGCCCGATGAGCCATCTGGTCATGTTGGCGCCGGCCAACTTCGGCAGCGCGCTGGCGCAGCTTGGCAAAGGCAGGTTGAGCCGGCTCAAGAGCTGGTGGGGAGGCATCGAGCCTGGCCAGGGCGTGCTCGACTGGCTCGAACACGGCAGCAAGGAGTCCTGGGAGCTCAACGAATCATGGATTCGACGCAGGTTCGGCGCGTTCGACGAGGGTGGTGTGTTCCCATTCGTCCTGACTGGGCAGACCATCGATCGGGCTTTCTACGATCACCTCAATGCGTACACGGGCGAGCTCGGCAGCGATGGTGTGGTGCGAGTGGCGGCGGCCAACCTGAACGCCGCGCTCGTGCGGCTGGAGCAGTCCGGCGACGAGTCCCCGGCGGGGATCCCGCTCGTGCCGCGCGGCAAGGTCGTGCGTTCGCCGCGCTGCGCGTTCCGGCTCATCCCCGGCGCTTCCCATTCGGGCGAGGAGAAGGGGATCATGAGGTCGGTGGGCGGGGCCATCGGCGATCGTGGCGTCGAGGTCGTGAAGGCCATTCGACGGTGCGTGCAGGTCGCGGATGCCAGTTCCTACGCGGCTCTCGTCGACGCATTCGGGCGGGAAACCGACGCGGTCATCGAGCAGGAGCGCGCCGAGAAGGAGGTCGTGCCGCTGTGGCGAGATCGCGCCTACATCCACGATCGCATGAGTCTGGTCATCCTGCGCATCACCGACACCGAAGGCCATGGCGTCGAGGACCTGGATCTCGTCTTGACTGGTGCGCGCGACAACCCGGATCTGTTGCCGGAAGGCTTCCTGGCCGACCGGCAACGAAACCTGCGCCACGCCAACGTGCTGACGTTCCTGATCAACCACGACTTGATGGTTGGCTGTCCGCAGGTGCTGGACCCGCGCCAGGCGGACGGTTCGGTCGTGTTGCGTGCCGCGGAAGCAGGAGTCGCTACCCTGGGTCTGCGCATCGGGCCGCGGCCGCAAGCGGGGTTCGTCCACTACCTGCCGGCTGCGATTGCCGCCAACCAGAAGCTCCTGCGTGATGTCGTACGGCCGAACGAGACGACGCTCGTGGACATCGTGCTGCGCCGCATCGTGCGAGAAGGCGTGTTCCGGCTCGGCTCGGGCAGCGGCGAGCGCGCCCCCTTCAGCCAGACGGATCCGGGACCGCAGCTGCCGCCCCAGCCCTGAACCGGGCGGTTTCACCGACATGGCGTTCGTGCTAGCTTCCCGCGCAACCATGGCGCTAGCTGCCGGTTCGCGACGCTGCGGCTTGCTGATCGCCGTTGCGTTCCTGTGCGCCTACCTGGCGCTCGGCCAGAACCTGATGCACGGCTACGACGCCTACCACTACATGAGGTGCGTCGCCGAAGGCGAACTGCACTATTCGCTGCACGCGCTCTACCTGCCAACGGCCTGGTCGTGGACGCAGCTGCTCGGCGCGATCGGCGTCGCCCAGTACGAAGCGATGCGCTCACTGTCGGCCATCGCCGCCGCCGCCGGTGTCTACGGTTGCCACCGCGCCGCGATCCGGCTCGGCCTCGACGGCGAGCGTGCGGCGATGGCGGCGATCGGCTGCGCTTCGGTGCCAGCGGTGTTGTACTCGGCGACGGTCGTCGAGATCGACGCCGTGGAGTTCGGCTGCTTTGGTATCGCGTGGATCCCGTTCGCGACGCTGCTGCGCCACAACCGCTGGTCGGCCGCCGTCGTCACCGGTCTCTGCACTGCGGTCGCGGCGGGCTTCCACGGTGCCGGCAATCTGTTTGCAGCGTCGCTCTGCGGCCTGCAGCTGGCGTGGGGTTGGCCCGGGCGGCGGCTTGCCGAGACAGCTCCGCGCGCGCTCGTGCTCGCGGCAGTGCACCTGGTCTCTATCACCTCGATCGGCTGGCTTGCCGGCTCAGCGGGGCAAGTGACGATGGTCACCAACTCCTTCGGGCTGCAGTTCCATCTCGACATCGTGTTGCGGGTGATGTGGATCGAGTTCCTGTTGCCATACCTGCCGTTCGGCGCGCTGGTGCTCGTTGGCGTCTGCCGGCGCGAACTGCGTGCCTCGACCATCGTCTGCCTCGTCTGCCTCGCTGGCTATCTGGTGTTGACGACCTGGATCATCGGGTTCTACCGCGAGGAAGGGCGTTTCGGGCCGCAGGGCGGTGCCATCGAGCGCGGTTCGTTCCTGCTCGGCCTCGTGCCACCGCTGGTGCTGTTGTCGGTGCAGGCATTGCCGCCACGGCTGGCGTGGACCGCGGTCGCGCTGAGCGCGCTGAGCGGCATCGTCCAGCAGCGGCTTTTGGACTGGCCGGCCGATCCCGAAGGCTACGCCAGCGGTTGGGCCGAGGTCTCGGCCGCGGAGCCGTCGCACGTGCTGCTTGCCGACGCGCAGGAATGGGCGTGGATCGCGCGGCGTCACCCGACGCTCTCGAGCTCGCTGATCGGCGTGATCCGGCTGCAGGCCGATCTCGTCACGGCGCAGAGCGGTCAGCCGGTGCCGGTCGAGTACTTCGTCACCTGGTTCGGCGTCGAGAGTGTCGGGCATCACAACGCCGGTCGGCGCTTCTTGATCACCGACCGTGCGCTCTTGGCGCTGCGTGCCTCCGAGGATGCGAACCTGGCTGCCGCGGCTACGCAGTTGCCCACGGTCTACGCGATGGAACGGGTGTCCGCAGGCGCCTTCGCGGCGTGGTCGCTGCGGCTGCGCTGACATCCGCGTCGGCGATGGGCGTGCCATTCCCCATGGAAGCCGTGGCCGGCCCCGCTACTGTCCGGCGCCCATGGCGGCCTGTCCCTTGTGCCAATCGACCGAGACAGAGATCCGTTGGACCCAGCTACCGGACCGGTTGTTCCGCACGACCGACGAACGGTTCACGGTCGCCGCCTGCCATGTGTGCGGCGCGCGGTTCCAGGCACCGATGCCGGGCAACGAACGGCTGGCGAGCTACTACCCCGATGGCTACTGGGTGGGCACGGCGGCGGGCGGCGAGGATGCCGGCAGCAGGCAACGCGGACTGCTCGAAGCCTACCGCCGGTTCGTGCTGCGCGATCACGTGCGCTTCGTCGGGCGCGTCGTGCAGGGCCAGCGCGCGAACGGCAAGGCCGTGCGGGTGCTCGACGTCGGCTGCGGCGACG
>JAYUCN010000600.1:0-1585 GCA_043740335.1 Planctomycetota bacterium | reverse complement strand
CGATCTCACCGTAGTCCCCTACGTCCATGCCGTGCTGTTGGAAGAACAGGAACAGGAACGGCACGCAGGCGAACGGATACGTCACGAGCGCGTAGGCGCGCAGGGCCCGCAGTTGCCGGTCGAGGGACGACAAGCCAGGAGGTTCGCCGCGCACGCTCGACCTCGCAACAACGAACCCGGCAGTCGTCGACGACTTGCAATCGGCCCGGCGGGGGGCATCCTCAGTCGTTCGCATGCCTGCCCAGCTTGCCGACTTTCGCAGTGACACGAGCACCATGCCGACGCCTGCCATGCGCCAGGCGATGGCCACTGCCGAGGTCGGGGACGACGTGCGTGGCGAAGATCCGACCGTGCGAGCCCTCGAGGCCGAGGGTGCGGCTCTGCTCGGCAAGCCGGCGGCGCTGTTCCTGCCGTCGGGCACGATGGCGAACCAGGTGGCGATCCATGTGCACTGTCGGCCCGGCGACGAACTGATCTGCGAAGAACGCAGCCACGCGTACTATTTCGAAGGCGGCAGCATCGCGCGTCTGTCGGGCACGCAGGTGCGACCGCTGGTCGCCGCGGATGGGTTCCCATCGCCGGCGCAGGTCGAGGGTGCCGTGCGCGCCGACGATCCGCACTTCCCACGCTCGCGCCTGCTCGTGCTGGAGAACACGCACAACATGGCTGGTGGGCGCGTTGCCGATGCGGCGCGTCTGTCCGCCCTGGCGGCGGCGGCGCGACGACACGGTCTGGCTGTGCACGTCGACGGCGCGCGCCTCATCAACGCGGCGGTGGCCCTGCTGTGCAAGGCCAGCGAGCTCGTGGCCATGGCCGACTCGGCGACTTTGTGCCTCAGCAAGGGGCTCGGCGCGCCGGTAGGATCGTTGCTGGCGGGCGACGTGCCGTTCATCGCCGAGGCCCGTCGCGTGCGCAAGGCGTTGGGCGGCGGCATGCGGCAGGCGGGCGTGATCGCGGCGGCGGGGCTCATCGCGCTGCACGAAGGACCGGGCCTGCTCGCGACCGATCACGCGCGTGCGCAGCGGCTCGTGCGCGGGCTCGCGTCCCATCCCTGGTGCGTCGTCGACGTGGCGGCGACCGAGACGAACATCGTCATGGTCGACCTCGTGGCCGGTGTGCCCGCTGCACTGCTCTCGCATCTGAAGGCCCATGGTGTGCTGGCCGCACAGGCGGCGCCGCATCGCCTCCGCTTCGTTCTCCACCGCGACGTCGACGACGACGGCGTACAGCGCTGCCTCGCAGCGTGTCGCACGTTCGTGCCCGACGCGGCGACCCCGACCTCCTCGAACTCGTCCCGTTCCATTTCCTGATGGGAACCTCTCCGTGAGCATCTTCAAGGCCTACGACATCCGCGGCACCTACCCCGACCAGATCGATCGCAAGCTCGCGTGGAAGATCGGGGCCGCGATGGTGCGCTTCCTCTCTGCCAAACGCCTCGTGGTCGGCCGCGACATGCGCACGATGGCACCCGAGATCCAGGACGCCGTCATCGACGGCATGCTGTCGCAGGGCTGCGACGTCGTCGACATCGGGCTCGCCTCGACACCGATGGTCTACTACGCGATCGGCAAGCTGCCCTGCGACG
>JAYUCN010000599.1:0-3983 GCA_043740335.1 Planctomycetota bacterium | reverse complement strand
CAGCAGTCCGTTGGCGAACTTCCAACCGTCGGGCAGTCGGTAGCTCACCGTCACGGGCCGGTCCTTCTGGCCGACGACGTACACGTAGGTGTCGGGCCCCGAGACCTGCATGCCGGTCCTGTCTTCACCGGTGGCGCGCGTGCCGAAGCGGCCGGGCCGCTGCTTCTTGCCGTAGGACACGCGCATGGTGTCGATGCCTTGCGTGTCGATCGACCACGTCAGCGGATCGATCCGCAGCACCGCGAGCGCGCGGTCGCCGCTGGTGGCGGTCAGGTCGTCGACTTCGGCACCGGCGCGGCGGATGCCATACGCGCCCGGCGTCCAGTTGGGCATCGCGACCCGCGTCGTCGGGCGGGCGAGGTGGTGCACGTCGAGGTCGACATGCACGGTCGCCTTGTCGTCCAGGACCGCGACCACGTAGCCGATGTCGAGCGGCGTCAGGTCGTCGCGGTTCTGCTGGGCGTGAAGGAACGAAGAGAACGCTCCGATCAGGAGCAAGGTCGCTGCAGCTCGCACGGGGAACCTCCGGCTCGGGGGAAGCGGATCGCATCGCCCACGCTACGCTGCGTTCGTCGGGCGTGACTCGACTCCTACTTACAGCACGTCCATCATCGCGGGCGTGCTCATCCACAGGCTATTGCCGACGAAGCCCACTGCCTGCCAGACGAGCTTGCAGGGGAACGGGACGGGCGGCGTGGGGATCGTGACGTAGCCGGGGCCGAGGAACGGCGCCGAGATCCAGTCGGGCGGCAGGATGTAGATGTCGGGGAAGTAGAGCGGACCCCACGGCAGCGAGGGAGCCACCGTGGGCGGCACGATCTTGGCCACCAGCAGGTTGATCCAGCCCGGCGTGTAGATGTCGAGTGCGGTCGCGCCGGCGGCGGCCGGTGACGTGATGACGTGCTGCTGCGGTTCGATGACGAAGCGATCGGCCCACGTGCTCACGAGCGCGTTGACGAAGCTGGGCACGCCGAACCCACCGCCCGGGGGTTGCAGGCCCATCTGCATGCCGGAAGTCGGCGGGTTGCCGCAGCTGTTGCCGAGCGGCCCGCAGCCCGCGAAGTAGATCTGGCCACTGTTGGCGGTCGTGAGCACGCTCGCACCGGTCATGAGTTCGCCCGTGAAGATGAGAGACGGCACGGCTAGCACGTTGCCGGGGCACGTCACGATCGTGGACACGGGGCCCGCATAGTCGATCTCGAGCGCTTCGAGATCCTGGATCTGCGTGACGCAGTTGCCGAGGTGGTCGTTCACCTGCGCGTTCTGCACGAAGGCGTCCATCTGCGCCTCGGTGTAGACGACCTGCGCGCTGCCGGGCAGCACGCTCGCGACGCGGAAGTCCCAGGTCCACGTGATCGCGCTCGGCGGGATCATGAGCACGTCGCCGTCCTGCACGAACGTCACGTTGCACACGTTGTTGATGACGTGGTTCTGGTCCAGCGAGAAGAAGATGCCGTAGCCGGGACCGCCCGCGATGGCGTCGACGTCGACGACGATCGGCGAGATCGGCATGCCGAGCGCCTTCTGCACGTCCTCGGCGCGCAGGAAGTACTCGACCTGGCCGTCGAAGCCACCCGACTGCACGATGCGACCCGTGTCACCGGGGCGCAGTCCGGGGCCGCCGCTGATGTTGGTGCCCATCGCGACCGACGGCGACCAGAACACGGTGCGCGGGCTCCCGCCGCCCGCGATGGGGCTGATGATGTCGATGAGCGCGTCGATCTTGCCGAACAGGGTCGGGTTGTAGTAGTTGGGCCCGCCGTTCTCGTTGCCAGCCATCGTCTGGTAGCACGTGGTCGGCGCCCACTTCTCGCACGAGATCACCGGGCACGGGAAGAATTCGACGTAGGCGACTTCGTTGGGGCGCAGGTTTTTGAGCACCGTGGCGCCGCTCTGCGACAGGGTCTGTTCGGGCAGGCTCGTCGTGAACAGGAAGGAGAAGCTCTGGGCCAGCGCGGACATCGGCAACAGACAGGTCGCTGCGATCGTGAGGGAGTAGGGTTTCATGGCAGGTGGTTCGTGTGGAAGAAGTGGTGTCGATCACGAATGGCCAGCGCTGGCATGGATTGGACAGCTTTCTCGCGGCGGGCCGAAAAGCCCGTTGCTGCCGACAACCGGCTTGGCAGGTGGGCGGTCGGCCAGGAAGATCCCCGCCATGTCGGCGAGTGCTGGCGGCAACCCGCAATCCGAACTGACCAGGCTCTATCCGCCGCTGGCGCCGGCACTGCATGCGTGGGCTTGCCTGCGCCTGCGGCCCGAGGATCGGCCACGCCTGCTGCCCGAGGACCTGACCCAGGAAGTGTGGCTGCGCGCGTTCCAGGTCTTCCCTACTTTCGACGAGGGGCGCACGTCGTTCCGCGCCTGGTTGTTCGCGGTCGCCAAGAACGTGCTGCTCGAAGTGCGTCGGCGGGCGCGGCGGTCGGGGGCCGAGCAGGCAGCGCACGGCAGCAGCACGCGGTTGGCTGCACTCGACCAGGTGCCGCTCGAGGTGACGAGCGTCACGCGCCGCGTGGCGAAGGACGAAGACCTGCAGCGGTTCGTCGAGAAGCTGCGCGAGCTCGACGAGACGGAACGGCAGACGGTGCTGCACTGCGGGCTCGAGGCGTTGAGTTTGAAGGACGCGGCGGCGCGGCTCGGTGAGAGCTATGACGCGACGGCCAAGCGCTGGCGGCGATTGCGCGACCGGCTGCGTACGTGGGGGGCGCCGCTGGGTCTGGTTGCGGAAGACTGAGAATGCACGTTGACGAGCCACATGCCGCCGCCCCGACGATTGCGCATTGCAGGATGGGGACAGCTGTCATCTGCACGCGACGGCTGCCTATGGCGGCAGGCCCAGTTGCCAGCCGACGACGACCGGCGACGGGATCGTCAGCGACATGATGCCGTTCGGCGCCAGCACGACCGATTGCAGTGCGAACGCGTAGCCGACCGGCACGCCGGGCGGGCAGAACAGCGTGCCGTTGTACAGGCCCTGGACCGGATCGAGCTGGTGGCAGCCGATGACGGTGATCGTCGCGGGATCGAGCCACAGCGGGCCGAGCGCGGTCGGCAGCGGTGGCGAACTGTAGTTGCCGACCGCGAGCACGGCGTAGCCGGCGGGAGGGCCCGCGACGATCAGATCGAACGATGCATTGGCGCTGATCTGGTTGTGCATCGTCGCGTGCAGGTCGCGCGGGATCGGCGGTGGGCCGTTCGTGATGTAGGGCACATGCTCGATGAACGCGCGCGGGTCTTGGTAGACCGTGGCGATGCCGCTGCCGAACGTACGGTAGCTGTCGGTGTTTCCCAACGTGCCACCATACGTGCCGCCGATCAGGAAGGTGCCGGGGCCGACTTCGATGGTGCTGTTATCGAGCATGATCGCGGGACGGGCTTGCCACTGGGAGAACGGAACCAGGTTGAGGAAGCCCGAACCTTCCACGAGCGAGGTGATGATCGTGGCGGTCGAGTTGGTCAGGCGCAGACCTTCGGCAGTCTGCGTCGGCGAGAAAATGGTGCCAGGAAACCAAGGGGCCTCGTGGTTGATCAAGGTGTTTGTGACCAGCACGGAAGAGTCCACTGCACTGACAGGCATGCCCGAGATATGGAGTTCGCAACCCCTGAGGACCACGTTGGCGCAGCTCTGGAATCGCATGGTCGCGCCCACAATGCCCAATGACAGCAGGAAGGCCTCCTCAACGATGACGTCACCGAGGCAGTTGGTTGCCTCGATGCCGATGGGGTCGATCGTCAGGGTTCCGCTGTGTGAGAACTGAAGGTGGCTCAAGATGACACAGCTTCCTGCGGGGATAGCAGTGACGGTCACAAGCCCACGGATGCCGACGCCAGGCAACCACGTACCCGACCAGTGAAACGCCACGATGCTAAGGGGTTTGTCGATCACTGTGTCCTTCCGGTGAGCGTGTGTGGCTCCCGGATTCCGCGCGAAGTTCGCGGCCCACGACCGCCGATCAGCCGATCGCGATCTCGGCGGCACTATCACC
>JAYUCN010000598.1:0-3986 GCA_043740335.1 Planctomycetota bacterium | reverse complement strand
CGGCAAGTTTGGGGTCGGCGACAGGGTCGGAGCAGGCCGCCAGCAGGCAGGCGGCGGCAAGGTTGGCGACGCGCATGAGTGCGCATAGTAGGGTGCTGCGGCGCAGCAACGGGGAAAGGAAACGTGATGGTCGCCGTACAGACTTGCGGCCGCCCCCGGTGAAGGTGCGGCCGCAAGGGTTGCCGAGGTGTCCGAGATCATGGTCGCAACCGACGGGCCAAGTGGAGCCGGGGTGGCAAGCCCCTTGGCAAGGCCGGCCGCACCACGGGCAGGCGCGGCCTTGCCGTGGCCTCTGGTGCGCGCACCATGGCGGGCGTGCCATGGTGGGGCGTTCACCCGGGAATGCCGTGCCGCTTGAGCTTCCTGTGCAGAGTCGTGTAGTCGATGCGCAGCGAGCGGGCTGCCGCCGCCTTGTT
The DNA here is from genome assembly GCA_043740335.1 of Planctomycetota bacterium. Classification (GTDB taxonomy): domain Bacteria; phylum Planctomycetota; class UBA1135; order UBA1135; family UBA2386; genus DASVAL01. The sequence goes on along the minus strand of JAYUCN010000598.1, from coordinate 3,570 downwards.
GCCGCCGCACGCGGCGAGGGTGGCCGTGAGAATGTTCGCCTCGAGCGAGTCGGCTGCCAGACGCACGCGCTCGGCGAGGGAGAGGGAGACGGCACTGTCTACATCCAGGGCGGGCGGGGACTCCTGGTTCGTGGGCGGGGCAAGGCCGAGGTCGCACGCGTCCAGTTCGAGCGAGCTGCCGAGCAGCACCATGCGACGCACGGCGTTGCGCAGTTCGCGCAGGTTGCCGGGCCAGCTGTGCTGGCACAGGGCCTGTTCGCCGGCCGCCGTGAAGCCTTGCACGCGGCGGCCCATCTCCAGGTTGGCTTCCTCAAGGAAGAGGCGCCCGAAGTAGACGATGTCGTCCGGACGTTCGCGCAGGGCGGGCAAGGCGACGACGAACTCGGCGACGCGATGGTAGAGGTCGACGCGGAAGCGCCCTGCCTGCACGTCGTTGCCGAGGTCGCTGTTGGTGGCGCACAGCAGCCGGGCGCGGAACGACACGGGCGCGTTGCCGCCAACCGGGACGACAGCGCGTTCCTGCAGCGCCCGCAGCAGCTTGGCCTGCAGCGCGAGCGGCAGATTGCCCAGTTCGTCGAGGAACAGCGTGCCGCCATCGGCCATCTGGAACAGTCCGGTGCGCGCGCGGTCAGCGCCCGTGAACGCACCCTTCTGATGGCCGAACAGGTGGCTCTCGAGCAGGTGTTCCGGCAAGGCGCCACAATCGACCGCGACGAAGGGGCCGGCGGCGAGCGGCGACAGGGCGTGGATCGCGCGCGCGACCACTTCCTTGCCCGTGCCGGACTCGCCCGTGAGCAGCACCGACATGGTCGTCTGCGGCGCGACCAGTTCGAGCGTGCGCCGCAGTTCCTGCGCGCGGCGGCTGGGGCCGAACTGCGGGTCGGCGCCGCGCAGCGTGCTGCGCAGGTGGTGGACTTCGCGCCGCAGTGCGTGCTGTTCCGCCGCGCGCCGGACCGACAGCAGCAGGCGTGGGGCGTCGAAGGGCTTCGCCTGGTAGTCGAAGGCGCCCTCCTTGATCGCATCGACCGCGGTCGCCAGATCCTCGACGGCGCTGAGCAGGATCACGGGCAGGTGCGGCGTGCGCTGGCGCAGGCTGCGCAGCAACTCGATGCCCTGGAGGCCCGGCATGCGCATGTCGCTGAGCACGACGTCGGGTGGCTGGTTCTCGACGTGGTGCAGCGCCTCTTCCCCGTCCCCGGCTTCGTAGACTTCGAAACCCTCGTCTTCGAAGAGGCCACGCAGGACCCAGCGCAGATCGGGTTCGTCGTCGACGATCAGGAGCTGCTGACGGGGCATCGGGAGGGCTCATCGGCAAGAGCGGCCGGGTGTGGCGAGTTGATGTCGGGCGGACTAGGCACGAGGAGGAGGGCCCGGGCGCCGCCGCGGTGGCGCGGATAGAGCCCGAGGCGCCCGCCCAGCTCGCCGGCGATGCGGCGGCAGCTCAGCAGCCCGAGGCCGGTGCCGTTCGGCTTGGTCGTGAGGAAGGGCGTGAAGAGATGCGCCCGCACGGCGGGCGAGAGGCCGGTGCCTCGATCTTCCACGGCGAGCACCGCCATCGACCTGCCGGCGCGATGCACGCGGCGAACGCGCAACCGGACGCCGCCGCCGTTGCTGGTGGCCTGCACGGCGTTGAGCACGAGGTTCAGCAGGGCCTGAGCCAGCAGGGCCCTGTCGACGCGCACGATGGTGCCCGCGTGGGCTCGATCGTTCGCGACTTCGAGCGTCGTCTTGCGGCGGCGGGCTTCGACGTGCAGAAGATCCACGATCTCGTCGAGCACGTCGCGCGCGCGCACGTCGACTGTGACACGTGCACGCGGGCGAGCCAGGTCGATCAACGACTCGATCGTGCGATCCGCCTTCTCGATGTTGCGGCGGATCACGTCCGTGTGCTCGGCGATCTCGACGCTCGAGCGCGGTCGGCGGCACAAAGACTCGGCTGTGCCCTTGACGATCGTCAACGGGTTGCGCAAGTCGTGGGCGATGCTCGCGGCGAGCTCACCGAGCATGCCGCGTCGATCGGCTTCGACGAGGCGCTGTTCGAGTTGCGAGCGCGTTGATTCGGCGACCTGCAGTTCGCCACGCTGGCGCGCATTGTGTTCGCCGAGCAGGCGGTGGCTCTCCAGCACGCGCGGGATCCAGAGCATGAGGCCGTAGGAGAGCAGCGTCGTGCCGAGCAGGAACAGGGCTCCGCGTTCGCACGCATCGCGCAGATAGACGAAGCTCGCGTGCCGAGGCTCGAGGTCGGCGAAGTGGATGGCTGCACTCAGGGTGAACCCGAGCCAGAGCACGAAGAACCCGCTCCGCACGAGCCGCATCGCCTGCCCCTGCAGTTCGGGGCTTTCGTGGCCGGTGCGCCAGAAGAACCAGAACAGCAGCGCGAAGTAGCCGGGGCGCACGACGACCGCGAGTTCGGGCGACGGCGACGGCCAGGCCAGCAGGATCGTGAAGATGGTCAGCAGCGCACAACTCGTGCGGGCGCCCGGCAGATGGGGCGGCCAGTCCGGCCTTCTGGTGCTGCGTGGCATGCCACTCTATCGGCACGCGGGCGAGGTTCCGTGGCTCCCCAGTGGCTTTGAGTCGGGGCCTTGAGTGGCCGAGGCTTTCAGTGGCCGGCGGCGGCAGCGGCGAGGCGTCCACTGCCCTTCAGGTCGCGCACGAGCTGCGCGACGACGGACTCCATGAGGGGCCCCGGGCAGGCGGTCGGCTTGAAGTCGCTATGGCAATGGATCGACTCGGGGCCGAAGCGATACTGGCGCATCAGGTGCACGACGAGCTGCTGCATGGCGTCGACCTGGGCCTCGGTCGGCCCCTGGCCGCCGCGACCCCGCAGGAAGTTGCCCAGCACGCAGATACCGATGTTCTGGAAATTGTTGTCGCCGCTGGCATGCGCGCCTTGCCAGCGCAAGTCGCGCCCTGCCCAGATGCGACCCGATGGATCGATGAGGAAGTGGTAGCCGATGTCGCCGTAGCCGCGGTTGCCCATGTGATCCCGTTGGATCTGCTGGATCTGCGCCGCGCACGCGGCGGGACGCGTGTCGCGGAAGTACATCGCCGAGTGATGGATGGTGACGCGCGCAGGGGTGCCCATGGACTCGAGGTTCTGCCGATCCGGCGGCCGCGGGGACCAGGCTGCCCGACTCTGCACAGTGAGCTCGGGCGTGGCGATCGGCACCGGAGCGTCGCGCCTGGCCGGCTCCTTTCTGCCGAGTAGACGTTGTAGATCCGCGTCCATGGCGAGGTCGCGCGCACGCTCGCGGTCGAACTGTCCACGTTCGGGCCTGCCCTGCTGCTCGAAGCCTTCGGCCCGCAGGTAGCGTGCGAACGCCTCTTCGTTGGCCGAGGGCTTGACGGAGCCGTAGAGCACCTCGGCAGCGGCATCGATGGCGGCCCCCGGATGCCGCAGTTTCAGCTCGAGGAAGGCTCTGCGCAGCAGTGCGGGGGCCGAACGCGAATGTTGGAGACCTTCGAGTTCCACCGCGGGATCGATCGACGGTTCACCCAGGATCGACTGCGCGGTGAGCGTGATCGGAGGGTCGTGGGGAGGTGCCGTGCGGGCGGTGGTGCTCGCGC
>JAYUCN010000597.1:0-3992 GCA_043740335.1 Planctomycetota bacterium | reverse complement strand
GCTGCGCACCGACGCCGCCGGCAACAAGTCGCCCGAGCAGATCCGCATCGACCTCGTCGTCGCTGGCGCCTACAAGACCGAGCACGTCGGCTTCGACGGCAACAACGTGTTCGTCGACATCCGCACGCTGCGCGCCGAACTGTTCGCCGAGTCCCCCGACTACGTGCAAGAGGTCGCCGTGCGCGTCGTCGAGGCGACGACGCTCGACGACACCGCCGATCGCCTGCAGCGCGCCGTCGTGCGCGCCGTCGAACGCGACCAGCGCGCCTACGGCACCGTGCAGACCTGGCGCCAGAAGAACCGCCAGTTCCTGGAGTCCGTGCAACACCAGCGGGCCCTGCTCGAGATCGTGCTCATCGTCATCATGGTGGTCGCCGCGTTCCTCATGCTGGCGACGCTGTCGATGATGGTGACCGAGAAGATCTCGGACATCGGCATCCTCACCGCCATGGGCGGCACGCCGTCGGGCGTGACGATGGTCTTCCTCGCCTGCGGCCTCACGATCACGCTCGCCGGCGTCGTCACGGGCCTGCTGACCGGGGCGATCACGGCGATCTACCTCGAGGAGATCCGCCAGTTCATCCTGTGGGCGATCGGCATCGACCTGTTTCCGCTCGATGTCTACAACCTCGACCGCGTGCCGTGTGCGATCGACCCGCTGTGGCTGCTCCAGGTCGCGGCGATGGCACTGGGCACGGGATTCCTGGTGTCGGCGATCCCGGCCCTGCGCGCCGCGCGGCACGATCCGCTGGTTTCGTTGCGCGACGCCTGATGCCGCGCGCACGCCGCGGTAGACTGCGCGCCCCGATGCTGCTGCCGCGTTGCCCAACCCTGCTGGCGCTGGCCGTGCTGCCCGGCTGCTTTGCCGCGCCCGATCTCGGCGCGCCGCGCGATGGGCTCACGGGCGTGAAGCGTGTGCTGGCACCCGACTTCGAAGTGAACCACGCGGCTCGGCGGGCGAACGGCCTCTCGAGGCTCGGCCCGGGCATCGTCGCTGAGGCACAGCGGGCGGGTCGACTGACGGCAACCCCGACCACGCTCGTGGAACACGACGCGCGGGCCGTGGCGGCACTGCCACATCGGCTCGTCAACCTGGCTGCCTTGGACCTCGCGCGCGGTGCCGCAGCGCCGACGCAGGCGGTGCGCCTGGTCGTGCCGAATCACTTCGCCGAGCACCTTGCCAACGACCTCGCCGAGGTGCCGGTGTGGTTCGGCCTCGCGCACCGTCCGTTCGGCGAACTCGACGATCGCCGCCACCGGACCGACCCGTACGACGACCGGCCCGAAGCCAGCCTCTGGACGCGTCTGCGGCGCCGGCTCTGGCTGTAAGGAAGCCGTCGCTGGTCGCAAGCCTCTCGCGCCGCACTTGCCGGCCGCGTAGAACGCGCGCCCGAGTTTCCCCTGAGGTCCCACGTGCTGACGAACCTGACGCCATCTCTCCCGTTCTCCCGCCCATTCCTGCTCCCGTTCGCGCTCGCCGGCCTCGCGGCGGCCCAGCAGCCGTTGCCACCCGATCGCAGTCTGGGTGGCGAGTCCGTGAGCATCGAGCAATGCAAGGAATGGCTCTACAAGCTGGCGTCGCCCGAGTTCGAAGGTCGTGGCACGGGCCAGCCCGGCTTCCAGAAGGCCGCTGACTTCGTCGCCGCCCATTTCAAGGCGCTCGGCCTGCAAGCCCACGGCGACAACGGCAGCTACTTCCAGAACGTGCCGTGGGCGACCACGAAGGTGAAGGCCGACAAGACCTTCGTGGCATTCCAGAAGAGCGGCGCCGAAGTGCTGCGGATCCCCGCGGACCGGCTCGCGGGCACGGCGACGACGGCCCTGTCGGCAAGCGGTGACGTCGCGCTGCTCGTGGTCGCAGCTCGCGAAGGTCAGGGGCTGCAGGTCCAGCGAGCACAGCGCGCGGAAGTGCCAGCGATCGCGGGACTCGCCGACCTCGACGTGAGCGGCAAGATCGTCATCGTGTGCGTGCGCACCACCGAGGCGACGCGCGCAGGCGCCCCCATGGCGCGCTTCGCGGTGCAGCAGGGGCTCGCTGGCAAGGAACCGGCCGCGGTGTTGTTCGCGCAGGATGCCGAGGCGAGTGGCGGCATGCGCGGCGGCCGAGCCGGTGGCGGCCGCGGCGCGGGCAATCCGGCCTTCGCCGGTGGACGACGCTCGCCGCTCGACGCCACGTTCGGCGGCAAGGACCTCGAAGCCGTGCTGGCTGCGGCGGGCAAGGACACCACGGCACTCGCCGCCGGGGATGCCGCCGTGCTCGTGCCACTGAGTGTACAGGCGACCGTCGAAGTCGCCGTCGAAGAGACGCAGGCTCCCGCGATGAACGTGTGGGCAGTGTTCCCCGGCAGCGACCAGAATCTGAAGGACGAATACGTCGTGATCGGCAGCCACCTCGACCACCTCGGCCGCCGCGGCGACACCATCAACCCCGGCGCCGACGACGACGGTTCCGGCACGACCGGTGTCATGGCGGTGGCCCAGATGTTCGCGAAGAACGGCAAGCACCCCGCGCGCAGCATCCTGTTCGTCTGCTTCGCGGGCGAAGAGAGCGGCCTCATCGGTTCGCGCTTCTTCGCCGACAACTGCCCGATCCCGCTGTCGTCGATCGTCGGCGAACTGCAGATGGACATGATCGGCCGCGACGAGGAGGAGAACGCGGAGGGCGACAAGGGCGAGAAGGCCGAGGACAACAAGAACACGCTCCACCTCGTCGGCACGCAGAAGCTGGCGCCATCCCTGCACGAGATCTGCCTGCAGAAGAACGAGGCCGCCGGGTTCGACATCGAGTACGACCAGGAAGGCATGTTCGGCCGCAGCGACCACGCCAACTTCGCGCGCATGGGCGTGCCGATCGCATTCTTCTTCACGGGCCTGCACCGCGACTACCACCGGCCGTCGGACACCCCCGACAAGATCGACTATCCGAAACTCCACCGGGTCGTGCGCTATGTCTACGACATCGCGTTCGAACTCGCGTCGCAGGCCGGCCGGCCCGAGATCGATCCGGAGCTCTGGGCGAAGTACCCACGACCGGGCAGCAAGGAACCGGCAGCACCGCTGCGAGCAAAGGCCAGCGGCGAGACCAGGGTCAAAGACAAAGACGGCAAGAACGAGAAGGACTGACCGCGCGGCGCGTCAGCTTCGCCCTTGTGCGGGCGTGCCTTCGTGCCCACCTGCACCGCTCTCGCGCAGGGCCAGCGGTGGCCGCAGGATCTCGCTGAGCACGAACGCCCGCTTGAGGTCGTCGAGTGGAAACCGCGTCGCCGTGCGGCGCTTCTGCTGCGCCTCGTGCACGCGCCCGCCCAACGTGCCGAACGAACTGCCCGGTGCGTGCTGCCCGACGCGCCCGCTCTGCACCGAGTGGCGATGCTGAATGCGTTCGCCCACGTGCGGGGCGTCGTGGATCTCGAGCCGACGATCCTGCGTGCTCGGCAGGGCAGGCGCTGGCGACCGTTCCGGCTCGACGACGTCCCAGCGCACCGAGCGTCGCGGTGACGGCGGCGGCGGTTCGCGCCTCACCTCCACCTTGCGTTCTTCCTTGGCCTCGGGCGACAGGCCGAGCAGGCGCCGCATCTCGGCCGCGACTTCTTCCGCCGACCGCTGTCGCGGCGTGGCCGGCGTCGATTGTGGCCGCAGTGACCGCGACGGCGCTCCCGGCTGCCCGGCCCGCTCGCGCGCCTTCTTCGCCGCCTTCGCGGCGTTGCCGATCATGCCCGCGAGCCACGCGACGGCGATGAACAAGAGCCACGGGTTGTCGATCACGAGCTGGAGCAGGCGCATGGCCGATCACTCCTGGCCCGGCATCTTCTTCTTCTGGCTCTCGCTGGTGAGGTGCGCTTCCTCGCCCGCCGCGATCTGCGAGCGCATGCGCGTGTCGGACTCGATGTTGCGGATGCGCTGGTAGTCGAGGATGCCGAGGTTGCCGGAGCGGAACGCGTCGGCCATCGCCTGCGGCACCTCGGCCTCGGCGAGCACGAGCTTGGCCCGGTTGG
>JAYUCN010000596.1:0-3994 GCA_043740335.1 Planctomycetota bacterium | reverse complement strand
CCGAAGGCGACCAGAACACCGAGCGTTGGTTGCTGCCGAACACGCTGGGTATGGTCGGCAATGGTGCGCACACCGCATCGATCTCGCCGAACAGCGTCGGCCGCCAGTACTGCAGGTCGGCGTTCTCGTCACCCGCCATGGTGTGGAAGCAGGTGCGCGGCGACCACTTCTCGGTCGACGGGCCAGGACAAGGTGCAGTCGACCATTCGAGCAGCGAGATCTCGTTCGGCTTCAGGAACTGCAGCACCGTCCCGCCGCTGCCGGAGAGGGTCAGCTCGGGATATCGGAACGTCAGCAGCACATCGGGGCCTTGCGCCGCCGCGGATGCAGCCAGCAGGAACGGACAGAGGGAACGGCAGGTGAGGATACGGAGCATTGGTTGGTCCTTGGCGGGAGGGCGCCGCCGCGATCAACTTCGTGTCGATGTCGAGCGCCTACGTCCCCATGACCCGAGCGGTCGCGTACTGGACAAGAACCAGCAACCAGGTACGACACAACCGCGATGGGCTTGTGGCTGCGCACCACTGCGGCTGTACTGTCGTTGCCGTCAACCATGTCCCCTGAACGAGCTCCCGAGGACGCTGCGAACCAGTTCGCGGCGTACTACGAGCAGGTGGCGCCGGCGCTGTGCTTGTGGGTCATGCGTCATACCGGCCGCACGTTGCAGTCGCGCGTCGAGGTCGACGATGTGCTGCAGGAGGTCTGGTTGCGCGCCCTGGTGTTGCAACCCGGATTTTCGGGTGACCAGGTGGCCTTCCGTCGGTGGATCTTCGGGATCGCCAAGAAGCTCCTGCTCGAAATACTGCGCAACGTCCGCAAGGTGCAGCGCGTGCAGGTCGGCGAGGGCCGCACGACGCACCTTCACGACCTGGCCAACGTCACCGCCGCGGTCACCGCGCTGACCCAACGCATCGTGCGCGACGACGGCATTCGGCGCTTCCACGAGTATCTGCTTGCCCTGCCGCACGAGGATCAAGACCTGGTGTCGTTCTGTGGTCTCGAAAGCTGCACGGTCGCCGAGGCGGCTCGCAAACTCGGCATCAGCCTCGATGCAGCCAACAAGCGTTGGCAGCGCTTGCGCCAACGGTTGGCACTGGACGGCCTGGGCCATGACTGGCTCGGCTGAGTCGGCTCGCGATGCTGGCGACGTCTTCGACTTCGCCAGCATGTTCCTCGCCGACCGGGAGGCTGGGCGAGAGGCGGCGCTGGCACTCTACCTCGAGCGATTCCCAGGACTCGAGGCCGAGATCGAAGCCGAGTACGCACGGTTGGTGGGCTCCTCGGAAGCGCCGCCCCCACTGCGGCAGCTCGGCCACTATCGCATCATCGAGCAACTCGGCAGTGGCGGTCAGGGCACGGTGCTGCTTGCGGAAGACACCCGCTTGCGACGGCGCGTCGCCTTGAAGATCCTCGCGCCGCACCTCGACTTCGTATCGAGTGACCGGCTGGCGCGTTTTCGCCGCGAGGTCGAGATCCTGAGTCAACTCGATCACCCGTCCATCTGCGCCGTCTACGAGGCCGACGCTTGCGACGGCGTGCCGTTCCTGGCGATGCGCTATGTCGAGGGACGCACGCTGGCGGCGATTCTGCGTGAGCGGCGCGATGCAGCGGCCATGCCGCGCACGCGCGCGCAGCTGCACGAGGTGATGAGGTGGATCGAGATTTGTTCGCGCGCGGTACACGAGGCCCACGAGCAGGGCATCGTCCACCGCGACATCAAGCCCGGCAACCTGATGATCACCGAGCAAGGCCAACCGGTACTGCTCGACTTCGGCCTCGCGCGACAGGAAACCAGCGTCGATGCGAGTATCACGCGGCCAGGCGATGTGGTCGGAACGCTCGCTTACATGGCTCCCGAATTGCTGTCAGGCCAGGCGGGCGGGATCGATCGACGGGCCGATGTCTATGCGCTGGGCGTCACCCTCTATGAATGCCTGACGCTGCAGCTGCCCTTCGAGGCGGACACACGGACTGCACTGTGGCGCGCGATCGAACGCGGCGACATCGTCGATCCTCGCAGCCGCAATCCGTCGCTGCCGCAGGAGCTCGCTCACGTCGTACGCACGGCAGTGGCGGCGGCAACGACCGACCGCTACGCCACGGCAGCGGACCTGGCGGATGATCTGGAACGGGTACGCACGCGCCAGCCGATCCGAGCGCGCCGGGTACCGATGGTCTCGCGCGTCCTGCTGTGGATGCGACGCCACCCGACGGTGGCCTTCGGCATCGGCGCGTTGATCGTCCTGGTCTCGGTGTTGTCGGTAGCGCTGGAACGAGTGCGGGCCAACGAACGCGCGGCGATTGCCTTGAACCAGGCCCTGCAGACGACGGGAGTGGACGAGGATGCGGCCGCGGCGTTGCGCGGGCTGGTGGCCGCTGCGGATCGCTCGCCGCGAACCGATCTCCAGAACGCGATGCTGCGCGTGCTCGACCAATGCAACCTGGCGTGGCAGGTGGCTCGAGGGCCCATAACGCAGTTCTACGTGGCGCCGCCGCCGGCACTCGATGCGCAGGGCAGACTCGTGGCACTCGGGGATTCGACGGGATTCGTCGAGTTGCGCGACGCCGACACCGGCGATCGCCTGGCGAGGCGTCAGGTGCAGCAAGCCGAGATCAACGACATTGCGTTCCTGCCCGATGGCCGCCTTTGCACGACGGCCGCCGGTGGCGTGCATGTCCTGTCGGCGACGGATTTGCAGCCGTTGCCCGGATGGCCGCTGCCGTCGGTCGCACTGGGGGCAGCGCTCGCCGTCGCCAGGAGTGGCGACTCGGTAGCAATCGCCTGCGACCAACGGCTCTGCATCGTGCGCCTCGCCGATGGTGCACGACAGTTGGACGTCGATCTCGGCAAGCCGGTGACCAAACGGCGGGCATTGTTTTCGGCCGACGGATCGCACATCGCGGTGCTGGGGAGGGTCGGTTGTCAGGATCCACACGGCTGCAACCGTCTCTGGATCGTGGACGTCGCGGCTGGACGCGTCGTGAGTGACGTGCGGCCAACACGCGAGGAGGTGTTGCGGATCGCCTGGCATCCGCGTCGCAATGTACTTGCCGTCGCCTACAACGCCGGCTTGGTCGAGGTGCTCGAAGCGGGCGCGCCGACGGCCTTGTTCTCGCATCGTTGCGGCCAGGAGGTCAATTGGTGTGACTTCGACCCGAGTGGGGATCTGCTCCTGATCCCATCGGACCATGGCACGGACCTGTGGCGATGGGCCGCTGCACCGCCAACGATCGCCCTGCATCTCGTGCACCCATCCGAGCGAACGATCGGCGCCGCCTGCTTCGACGCAGAACGACGGCTGTTGGCGGTAGTGCTGCGCGACGGCCTGGTGATGATCTACTCGACGACGGATTGGCAGCCGCTGCGGCAGTTCAAGCACCGTGTGCGCGATGCGCGCTCCGTGCAGTGGCATCCGCAGTCGGGCATGTTGCTCACCGCCGACATGGACAACCTGTCGGCGTGGTATGCGGGTGTGCGCCCGCATGCGCCGGAGTTTTGGGGCCATCAAGTCGCGGTGACCAGCGTCGCCGTGCATGGAGACAGCCGGCATGTGCTGACTGGCTCGCGCGACTGCACCGTGCGACTCTGGTCACTGGACCGGCCGACACCGTTGCTGGTCCTGCAGAACGAGTCGCCAGTGCGCCGCGTCTTGTTCACCGTCGACGGCACGCGGATCGTTGCGCTGCTCGAGGGCAGCGGCCTGCGCGTCTGGAACGTGCAGACCGGCAAGCTCGAGGGCGACCTGCGCGGCCATGCTGGCGAAGTCGTCGACATCGCGTTCGTCGGTTCTGATCAGGCGCTCAGCATCGGCGAAGACGGCCGCTGTGTGCTGTGGGATCTCACCCAGTGCAAGGCACTGCGCGAATGCCAACCGAGCTCTGAGCCGCTGCGCTCGTTGGCGGTGCATGCGATGCGGGGGTGGGTGGCACTCGGGGGTGCCGATCACCATGTCACGGTCTGGGACTGGCAAGCGGGGGCCGTGGTCCGTCGGCT
>JAYUCN010000595.1:0-3996 GCA_043740335.1 Planctomycetota bacterium | reverse complement strand
CGAACATGCGCGTCGGGTCCTCGATCGTGCGCTTGAACGGGTAGACGCCGGCCGCGAACGGGAAGCGACCCGGCACGTTCTCGCAGAGCAGCCAGCGCAGTCGTTCGCCGTGCGAGCGGTACTTCGGCAGGGCAACCTTCGGGATGGCGAGGCCCGAGAGCGAGAGGGTGTGGTTCTCCACGCGCACGTCGCGATCGCGAACGCGGAACACGAAGTGCTCCGAGGTGAAGGTGCGCGTCAACTCGTCCCAGCCCTCCAGCAGCTCCCTGCACTCGGGGGCGAGGCGCTGCTGGGCCCCAGCGAGTTCCTGCGCCAGCGTGGCGCGCGCGACGCCGGCACTCTCGGGCAGGGTGCGTGCGGCTGCCTCGAGCACGTAGCAGGTCTCGGCGATCTCGCTCTGCTCGAGGGCCCAGCGGTTGTAGCGGCGGTTGTTCTCGACGATCTCGGCGAGGTAGCGCACGCGTTCGCCGGGGATCACGTGGGTCGTCTCGGGATCACCCAGGCGCAGGTCCACGGTGCTCACGAAGCGTCCGGGGCGGTGTCCGTCGAGCGCCGTCGCGACGGCCCGGTAGAGACGATTGGTGCCCGGGTCGGCGAACGTCGCGGCCATCGTGCCGTAGACGGGCATGTCGTCGGGGTCCTGGTCGAACGCCTTCTTGTTGCGCTGGTATTGCTTCTTCACGTCGCGCAGCGCGTCGCTGGCACCGCGGCGATCGAACTTGTTGATCGCCACGAGGTCCGCGTAGTCCAGCATGTCGATCTTCTCGAGTTGGCTCTGTGCGCCGAACTCCGGCGTCATCACGTAGACCGACACGTCGGCGTGGTCGACGATCTCGGTGTCGCTCTGGCCGATGCCGCTGCTCTCGAGCAGGATCAGGTCGAAGCCCGCGAGCTTCAGGACGGCGAGCGCGTCGTGCACGGCCTCGGCGAGCGCAAGGTTGGCGCGACGGGTCGCCATCGAGCGCACGAACACGCGGTCGTCGACGGCGGCGTTCATGCGGATGCGATCGCCGAGCAAGGCCCCGCCGGTCTTCTTGCGCGTCGGGTCGACGCACAGGACGGCGATGCGGTGCTTCGGGAAGTCGAGCAGGAAACGGCGCAGCAGCTCGTCGATGAGTGAACTCTTGCCGGCGCCGCCGGTGCCGGTGATGCCGAGCACGAGCGGCAGGTTGGTCGCCTTCGCCACCTGTTCGCGGAGGGCTTGCCGATGTCGCTCCGGGAAGGTCTCGACGAGCGTGATCGCCTTCGCCACGCCGCGCGCGTCCTGCGCCCGCACGGGCGGCATCACGTCTTCGCCGTGCACCGCCGCGAAGTCGCAGCGGCGCAGCATGTCGTCGATCATGCCCTGGAGGCCGAGCGAACGGCCGTCGTCGGGCGAGTAGATGCGGCCGATGCCGTACTGGTGCAGCGCTTCGATCTCCTCCGGCAGGATGACGCCGCCGCCGCCGCCGAAGATCTTCACGTGGCCAGCGCCGCGGTCGCGCAGCATGTCGAACATGTAGCGGAAGAACTCGTTGTGGCCACCCTGGTACGACGTGACCGCAATGCCCTGCGCGTCCTCCTGGATCGCCGCGTCGACGATCTCCCGAACCGAGCGGTTGTGGCCGAGGTGGATGACTTCGGCACCGGTGGCCTGGGCGATGCGGCGGAAGATGTGGATCGCCGCGTCGTGACCGTCGAAGATGCTCGTGGCGGTGACGAGCCGGATCTTGTGCCGAGGTCGGAAGGGTGTCGGCGCCGCGTCGCCCGGAGACTCCGGAGAAGCTGCGGAAGATGCGGAAGCCGCGGAAGTCACTACTCGGCGGCCGCCTCCTCGGCGGACATCGGCGAATAGTGCTGCGCGACGATCTTCCAGTCGTCGCTCATGCGGCACAGCGAGAACGTGCAGCGTCCGCCCTGCTCGTGGTTGCGTCCTTCCTGATCGACTTGCGCGAGGCGCCAGCCGCCGATGACCGTCGCGAACTGGTCTTCGAAGATCTGGAAGTCCATGTCCTTCAGTTCGAGCTTCACCGACTCCAGGTAGCGGAACTCCTGGTCGAGCACTTCTTCGAACTCGCCCCAGCCGCGGTCGCGCCGGCCGGAAGCGTCGAGGTTCTGGAAGCGCTTGTCGGTCCAGAAGTGCGAGCGGAAGGTCTTGAGGTCGCGGCTGTTGAACGCCTGCCGCATGCTGCGGAAGAAGTCGTCCAGTTCCTTCAGGCTTTCGACGCTCATGAGATGGATCGTCCTTCAGGGTGCCGGGCCAGCTGGATGGACGCGTAGGGGAATCGTAGTCGGCGCATGCGACGAGGGGCGTTTCCGGCTACCGCGCGATAGGCGTTCCCGCTACCGCGTGATGTGCGGTCCCGCTACCGCGTGATGTGTCTGTAAAGGGGCTCTTTGGCCTTTTCGTAGACGACCTTGCCGTTCACCAGTGCCGTCGTCACGAAGGTGGCATAGTGCAGCGGATCCCCATCGAGAATCAAGACATCCGCGTCCTTGCCCGCTTCCAGCGAGCCGATGCGCTGGTCGACGCCCAGAATCCTGGCGGCATCCAACGTCAGGGTTCGCAGAGCCTTGCGATTGTCGAGTCCGCCGCGGACCGCATAGGCCGCGTCGAGGTGGGGGGTATTGAGGTCCTGGCCCAGGATGCCGCCGGTGCCAACGCCGGCTCCACCGAACATGCCAACAGGGCAGGTGACCGCAACCGGAACGCCGGCAGTGGCCAGCAGCGCGGCCGACGCGAGGTTGCTGCCGGTCCGGTCCGGATCCTGCGGGTCGGCCGGCAGGCGATCGCGAGGGGACAGCACGACCATGGACCCCGTGGCGGCGATCTCGTCGGCAACGAGCCAGGCGCTGGTCGGCTTCTGGAGGACCACGCCTTTGCCGAGCACCTTGGCGACTTCAAGGGCCTGACGAATGGCATCGAGGTCCGACGCCCGAGCTGCGGCGCCGCCGCCGCGGCGCCCACCGCCGAACGGGTTCATCTGCGCGCCGCTCAGCGAGATCCACATCTGCGCCTGGCCACGCAGGACGGCCACGATCTTGTCGGCACCTGCTGGCATCGGGGGCTCCTTGGCGTTGGCATCGGCAACCTTCTTCTTCGGGAACTCATCGAGGGCCTGCAGGTACTCCTTCGCCTTCTTGACGGTCTCCTCGAACTTGTCTCGGTCCGCGAGGCTGAGCGGGACCGCCATGCCGACCACGGTGTCTTCCTTGAGGACCATGCCCTTGACGTCGCCATAGGCGAGCTTGACGACCGCGTTGCTGCCGCCAGGCGTGGGGCCGGTGCCGGCCGAGCCGGCCATGAACGCTGTGACGCCGGCAGCCAGTCCTTGCTTGATCTCGGGATCGAACGGGTTGGCCGAGTCGGCGTACGGCGCGCTACGACCAGCACCCATGCCGTTGCCGAACACGCAGACGAAGCCTGGACTCACGACCTTGCCCTTGGCGTCGATGACCGTCGTGCCCTCGGGCAGTGTCAGGTTGTGGCCGACGGTTTCGATCTTGTCGTCGGCGATCAACACCGATGCTCCCGTCATGCGCTGCCCGGTGCCGAGGTAGACGTCGCCGCCGACGATGGCGACGTACTTCTTGGGCTTTTTGTCGGTGGCTTCGGCGGGCGCTTCCGCCGGGGTCGCTGCGGCAGTCGGTTGGTCACCGGGCCGTTGGCCACGACGGCCGCGGCCCTGCGCGGGCAGTTCGAAGGCGGTGACGAGGCCGAGCGTGACAGCGAGCAGGGCATGGGAACGCATGGCAGTTCTCCGGGCAGTCGGATGGGCTTTCATTCGGTTGGTGATGGGGGCCATCACTGTTCTCGCGGCACTTCGCGGCCGGCGAGCCAGACGGTCTCGAGCTGGCCGGTCGGCGACAGCGGGTCGCCGCGGAAGACGAGCAGGTCCGCGCTCTTGCCGGGTTCGAGGGAGCCGACACGAGCTTCGATGCCGAGCACCTTGGCCGGCACCAGCGTCACGGCGCGCAGCGCGACGTCGGCAGGCAGGCCGCTGCGCACGAGTTCCA
>JAYUCN010000594.1:0-9685 GCA_043740335.1 Planctomycetota bacterium | reverse complement strand
GCGCCGTCCGCCGACAACGTTGCGTTGCCGCGGTAGACGGTGCCGAAGGTCCAATCGAGCGCGAGCAAGCTCGCCGCGAGCGGATCGATCGTGCTGATGACTGCCATGCCGGTCGGCGAACCCGGCCCGAGGTCGCAGAGCGCCCGCGGCGCTTCGGGATAGTCGGCCGGCCACTTCGCGCTGCCGATGCGCCAGCCGTAGTCGACGCCGCTCTGCACACGCAGCAACCGCGTCGGCCGGTACCACGGCAGCCCCATGTCCCACTCCATGTCCGCGTCGTAGGTGACGACGAGACCGTTCGGCAGCACAGCGAGGTCGTACGGATTGCGGAAGCCGCAGCAGAGCAGTTCCCATCGCTTGCCGTCGGGATCGACCTGACAAACCCACCCACCGGGCGGCGAGTGGCCTTCCCAGTACGGATTCGGGTCTTCGAGGCGCGGCAGCAGGCGGTCCTCGGCCCAGTTCGTCGGCACGCGGCTCGCCGCGAGCTTCGGCATCTTCGTCTGGTTGCCGCAGAGCACGAGCAGGTTCTTGCCGTCGGGGGCGACGACCACCGAGTGCGGACCGTGTTCGCCTTCCCCTTCGAGTGCCTGCAGCAACTCGACGCGATCGAGCATGTCGTCGGCATTCGTGTCGCTGACGCGGTACAGCCCGGAGTGCTTGTTGTTGACGACCGCGTAGAGTGAGTCGCGGAACCACAGCAGGCCGTGGCAACCTTCGATCTCGACGGGCACGCGCACGATCGTCGTCAACTCACCCGCTCGGGCAGCCGGCACGATGCGGTAGAGCCCGGCCCGCTGGTCGCTCGCGTAGAGGCGCCCCTTGGCATCGGCGCACAACGAGACCCACGAACCGAACGCGCGCGGCACCGACAGGAGGCGCAGCACCTGCGGTTCGACGAAGCCCGGCCGCTTCGCTTGTGCCGCCAATCCCGGCCACTCCAGCCCCACCTCCACCACCGCGACCTGCGGCGCATCGGCGTCGACGACGGAGCCGAGTGCATCCTCGCCATGGACACTCGTCCACGGCGCCCCCTTCTCCCCCATCGCCGCGAGCACGCGCACGGGTTGCCAGCCTGCACCCGCGAAGCGCGGCGCGTTCCACCCGTCGGGATCGTCGTTGCTGCACGTCCACGTCGCATCGCTGACGAGTTCGTGATCCTTGCCATCGCTCTGCCAGCCGAGGCGCGCGGCCATCGCCGCCGGACCACCTTCGTTCCAACCGTGCACGGCGATCACGTTGTCGCCCATGCGCAGAGCCTTCTGCACATCGACGCCGACGGGTGACTCCCACTCGTCACCTTCGCCGACCTTCTCGCCGTTCACATAGAGACGGCAATGATTGTCGCACGACACCGTGAGGCGCGCCGAAGTCGGCACCTGCGCCAACGTGAAGGCGCGACGGAAGAACAGTTCTTCGTCAGCGCCCGGCGCAGCATCCCACAGCCACTGCGGCACGAGCCCCTTCGGTGCGGTCCCCCGCAGTTCCTGCTGGCGCAACAGGGCACGCACCGCATCGGGCACGGCGACGACCATCGCCATCACTTCGGCACTCGCGTACTCGCGCAGCACGAGGTCCTTCCACGTCACGGTCATCGGTAGCCCGGCGTGCACCTGCAGCGCGACCACACCGCGGCGCGGCGCGTCCTTGCGTTCGTCCTTCACCGCCGTGACGACGCGGCCGTCGATCGCGTGCCAGACGAGATCACCGCGAGCGACGATGCGCAGCTGATGCCACTGCGCCACACCGACATCGCGCGGCTTGCTCACGGCCCCGAGCACGCTGCGCCCCTCGTCGCGCCAGCGCACGAACTGGCCGTGTTCGGCGACGATACCAGCACCCTGCTCGTCGTAGAGCATGGCCTGGTACTCGGGCTTGCCGTGCCAGTCGCACTGGTAGCCGCCGACGCGGAACGAACCGCCCTCCAACTCGCGACTGCGGTACTGCACACCACTGTTGTTGTCGCCTTCGAGGCGCACCATCGCGTCGAACTCGAAGTCCGAAGGCTGCCGCCCATCGAGCACGAGGAACGTGTTCGCCGTGATCGCATGGCCAACGGTCGAACCGACCAGACAACCATCGTGCACGGTCCACACCGCCGGGTCGCCGCGCCAACCGTTCAGGGTCTTGCCGTCGAACAGCGGCACGGGAGCCGGCAGTCCTTCCTGAGCGAGCAACGGCAACGCGGAACCGAGGACGAAGGAGGCCAGGACGCGCATCCGTCCAGTCTCACCGGCGCCTCGGCAAACGTCGATGGCCAGCTCCCTTCCCGAGGTCCAGCACCGCGCGTGCCATGTGCTACCCTTCCTGCATGCGCATTCTCCCTTTGACTCTCTGCGCCCTGCTGCTCCAGGTTCCTGCCAAGGCCGACAAGTTCTGGCTCACCGACCCGGATGCGCAGAAGGGCGCGAGTGAAGGTTCCTCACCCAACATCGTCGAGGGCGTGCTGATCGCCGAGAGCGACGAGGGCTACCACGTGCGCATCGTCGGCGGCGAGGTCCTGTTGCCCAAGAAGTCGGTGTTCAAGATCGAGAAGGACGGCCTCTCCATCGACGCCATCGTGAAGGTCGAGCAGGACCAGGCCAAGGGACGCGAAGCCGCCGATCAGGAACGCCAGCTGGCCCAGGCGGCCACGCGGCGCGCCCGCGTGGTCAAGGCCGTGGAGGCGTCCGTGCGTCGCGAGGTGCCGGCCGAGCCGGCCCCTGCCGCAGCGGCCGAGCAAAAGCCGAAGTTCGATCCCGTCCTCGATGCGCTGCCCGACCCGAAGGGCATGAAGCACAGTGAACTGCAGCGCGAGGTCCAGCTCGCCTACGCGCTGACGAAGGACCACCGCTACCTGAAGGTCCTGCGCCAGCTGCGACGCCTGCGCTGAGCGAACGCGATACGGAAGTCCCGCCTCGTCAGCGGAAGCAGGCGAGGATCGGCTAGCATGCGCGACCGCCCGAACGTGTCGTCGGGCGTTCCCCCCCTTCGCCTCCGGAGCCGTCATGCGCCGTCTCGTCCTGCCCTGCCTCGTGCTGCCGTTCGTGGCAGCTTGTTCGTCCGATCCCGCCCAAGCCCACGCCGATCCGCTCAAGGCCCCGCTCGGCCTCGAGACCGCCACGCTCGTCGCTGCGGCGGACAACCCGGTGACCGCCGCGAAGGTCGAACTCGGCAAGCAGCTGTTCTTCGATGCGCGCCTGTCGGGCAGCGGCAAGATGTCGTGCTCGAGCTGCCATCTGCCGGAGCAGGCGTTCACGGACGGCCGCGCTTTGTCGCCGAAGGACGACGGCAAGGACAACACGCGCAATTCCCCGACGATGCATAACGTCGGCTACCTCGATCGCCTCTACTGGGACGGCCGCGCCAAGACCCTCGAAGGCAACGTGCTGGCGGCGTGGAAGGCGCAACTCTCTGGCAAGCCCGAGGAAGTGGCGACGCGCATCGTCGGCGTGGCCGCCTATGCCGCCGCGTTCCAGGACGCGTTCAGCGCACCGCCGAGCGAAGACACGATCACGAAGGCACTCGCGTCGTTCCTGCGCAACCTGCGCACCGGCGACTCCGCCTTCGACCGCTGGCAAGCCAACAAGAAGGACGCCATCAGTGAGAAAGCACAGAAGGGCTTCGACCTGTTCACGGGCAAGGCGGGTTGCCTCGTGTGCCACCAGCCGCCCCTGTTCACCGACAAGCTCGTCCACAATGCCGGCATCGGCATGAAGGCCGAGAAGCCCGACGTCGGCGCCGCCGGCGAGAAGGCGTTCAACGATCCTACCAAGACGGGCGCGTTCAAGACCCCGACGCTGCGCGATGTCGGGAAGACCGCGCCGTACTTCCACGACGGCAGTGCCAAGACTCTGGCCGAGGCCGTGAAGACCATGTGCGGTGGCGGCATCGACAACCCGCTCAAGGACCCGTTGCTCCTGAACCGCGGCATCACCGACGAAGAGCAGGCGCAACTCGTCGCCTTCCTCGAGACGCTGACCGGCAACCAGAAGTGGGTGGCACCGACCGTTCCGAAGTGACCTGGCCGAAGGGAACGTTCAGCCGCGCGCCTGGTCGGCGATCGATTCCAGATCTTCCCAGCGCGCATAGAGGGCAGCGATGCGCGGCGGCAGCGCTTGCCGCTGGGCCGTGAGTTCGGCGAAGCGCTCGCGACCCGCCGCCGTGTAGACCGCGGGATCGAGCAGGCCCTGGTCGACCGCCGCGAGTTCGCGTTCGGCCTGTTCGATCTGCGCTGGCAGTTCGGCGAGCTCCTGCTGCTCGCGCGTGCTGAGTTTCTTCGGCCGCGTCGACGTGTCCCGTACCGGCTGCCTCTGCTTCTCGGTTGCCAGAGCCCGCGTAGCCGCGGCCGCCGACTCTGCCGCGAGGCGTTCGAGCAGCAGCGAGAGGTCGCCCTCGTGCACGCGCGTGTTGCCCTGGCCGTCGAGGTGCACGACGCGCGTCGCGATCCGGTCGAGGAACCAGCGATCGTGGCTGACCACGATCACGGCTCCCGGGAACGCGAGCAGCGCGTCCTCGAGCGCGCGCAGCGACGCGAGGTCGAGGTCGTTGGTAGGTTCGTCGAGCACGAGCACGTTGCCGCCCGCACAGAGGAGCCGCGCCAGCAGCACGCGGTTCTTCTCGCCACCCGACAGCGAACCGACGCGCGCGAACTTCATGGTGCCCGGGAACAGGAACTGTTCGAGGAAGGTCTCGACGCGCATCGGCCGGCCGCCCACGACCACGTAGTCGTTGCCGTGCGCGACCTCCTGGAGCACGGTCTTCTCCGGCGACAAGGCCGAGCGCATCTGATCGATCGTCGCGAAGACGACGGTCGGGCCGATGGCGACCGTGCCCTGGTCGGGTGCGAGCTGACCAAGGCACAAGCGGATCAGGGTCGTCTTGCCTGCCCCGTTGCGACCGACGATGCCGAGACGCTGGCCAGGGCCGAGTTCGAGGTCGAGCGGCTTCAACACGACGCGGTCGCCGAACCGCTTGCCGACACCCTTCAAGCGCAGCACGAAGTCGCCGAGGCGAGGGCCGTCCGGAATCGCGAACTCCAGGTCCGCGGCAGCCGGCGGCGGCGCCTTGGCGAGCAGGCTCTCGTAGCGGCCTATGCGGGCCTTGGCCTTGGTCGTGCGCGCGGGCGGACCGCGCTTCACCCATTCGGTCTCGCGCCGCAGCGTGTTGATGCGCGCGCTCTCGGCGTTCGCCTCGCGTTCGAGGCGATCCGCATGCTGCACGAGGTAGGCCCGGTAGCCGCCTTCGTACTCGTGCAGGACGCCGCCGTCGAACTCGACCATGCGACTGCAGAGGCGATCGAGGAAGTAGCGGTCGTGCGTGACCATGACGAGCGGCGTGCCGGCGTCCAGCAGGAACGACTCGAGCCAGTCCGTCACGTAGGCGTCGAGGTGGTTGGTCGGTTCGTCGAGCAGCAGCAGTTCGGGACCCGAGAGCAGCAGGCGCGCGAGCGCCGTGCGACGCTTCTCGCCACCGGACATGTCACCGCAGCGGGCATTGCGGTCCGGCACGCCGAGCGCCTGCAGCACCGCTTCGGCGCGGTGCTCGATGTCGTGCCCGCCGAGCTGTTCGAGCAGTTCGTCGAGACGCTGCTGCTCGCGCAGGAGGCGGGTCTGGCGATCCGGCGGAACATCGGTCGCGAGTTCGTGGTGCACGGTGTCGAGCGCGCGCAGAACGTCGTCGCGGCCGGCGATGCCGCGCATGACAACCTCGTAGGCGGTGGCATCCGCGGGCAGGACGGGTTCCTGCGGCAGGTAGCCCAGGCGCAGGTCGCGGCGCACGGTGCGTTCGCCCGCGTCGGGCACGAGCTCGCCGGCGAGGATGCGCAGCAGCGTCGACTTGCCGCAACCGTTGGGACCGAGCAGGCCGATGCGCTCCCCCTCGTTGACGACCAGCGACACGCCCTGCAGCAGGTGGCGGTCACCGAGCGTGACGTGGATGTCCTTCAGCGTGAGCAGGGCCATCGGCAGATCCTGGCGCCTCGGTCCGTTCACCGCAAGGTCGCTTCGCCCGCATCGGGGACCGCATGCGCAGCAGAGCGTACTGCTAGCCTGCACTGCGCTCGCTGTCGCCCGGCGTTTGCAGCGCCTCATGCGACCACCACTCGTGTGCCACGTCGCGCATCAGCAACGCCGAGTCGAACTCCACCGAGCCCGCCGGAAAGCGCACCGTGTCCTCGAACCAACTCGACTCGACGCGCTCGACGGCCAGCGGTTCGACGTGCCAACCGAAGCTGCGCAGTTCGAGGCAGTCGAAGCAGTGCGGGTCGTCGGTCGCCGAACAGCCGATGGCACCCTGCTCGAAGAAGGCCGAGGCTACAGCCACGTCTGCGAACACGGAGGTCGGTGGCAACGCGCTCGCGACACGGCCGCGCACGGCGATGTGCGTCGCACCATCCGTACTGCGCAACGCGATGGCGTAGTCCCGCTCGGTCTCGGTCACCGTGAACGTCGCGCGATGGTGCTTGCCCGGAAAGTAGCGGCCGCCGACGAACGCGTTCAGCGCCGAAGACGTGTCGCGGCGATGCACGTAGACGCCCTTGACCGGGCCGCTGGCGGCATCCCACTCGACTGCGATGCGGTGTGCGGCGTTCTCCGAACCAAAACCGAGGAACGACGGCAAGAACCGGGGCCGCTCGTGAGCCAGCCGGATCAGGCAGACGCCGGCCATGCCCCAACCGCCAACCGTCAGCACGCGGAATGGCGCTGGCACGAGCCGCTGCAGTACGTCTGCTCGCACGCGGAAGTTGACGAGCACGCGGCGCTCGATGAGGCCCTTCACGACGGGGAGGCGCATCACCGCCTACTCTACCGAGCTGCCCCACCGCGCACCGGCCCCGCGTCCTTGCCGAGTTCGCGCAGCAGTTCCTTCTGCTTGTCGGTGAGTACCTCCGGCAAACCCACGCGCACGATCAGCAACAGGTCTGAGCGACCGCCATCCGCGCGCGCGAGCCCCTGCCCACGCAGCCGCAACCGCTGGCCGGCCTTGGTGCCTGCGGGAAGGCGCGCCGTCGCCGTACCACCTGGCACCGCCACCTCCACTTTCGCACCATCGAGCAGGTCCCACGGCGCCACCACGACGTCCGCTTCGACGTCGTCCTCGCGCAGGCGATAGACGTCGTCGGGCACGAGCCGCAGCGTCAGCAGCAGGTCGCCGGGCGCACCTTCCCCAGCCTGGCCGAGGCCGCGCAGGCGCACGACCTGCCCATCGCGCGCATCCTTGGGAATCGACAACTCGATCGTCTTGTCACCCTGCGTCGTGCCAAGCCCGCCGCACGCCGGGCAGGTGCGACCATTGAGGGTGCCTTCGCCATCGCACGCTTCACACGGCACGCTGACGCGCAGCGTGAACGCCCGCTTGCCGCCGAGCAGCGCTTCGCCGACCTTGACTTCGATCGCCGCTTCGGCGTCCTGCCCGTGGGTCGGCATGCGCCGCCCGGGCCCACGCGCCCCCGCCGATCCGCGCCCGGCACCTGCGAACATGTCGCCGAACATCTGCCCGAAGAAGTCCGAGAACCCACCGCCGGCGCCGCCGCGCGCACCGCCGAACATGCGCGCGAACTCTTCGGGGTCGACCGTGCGGAAGTTCCCGCCGCCGGGCGGCGCCTGGAAGTCCTGGCCGTGCCGCCAGTGCTCACCGAGCGCGTCGAAGCGCTTCCTCTTCTCGGGGTCGCTCAGCACTTCGTTCGCCTCGGAGATCGCCTTGAACTTGTCCTCGACGCCCTTCCGCTTGTGCGGCGGGTGACGGTCGGGATGCCATTCCTTGGCGAGCTTGCGGTAGGCGCGTTTGATCTCGTCGGCGGTGGCGGTGCGCGCGACACCGAGGGTCGTGTAGTAGTCCTGGAACTTCATGGTTGACCGCTCCGCGCGAGACCTTGCGTGCATCTCGAACAGGTGCGCTTGTGGGACTTCTGGACTCTGCTCACCAGGGGGCTCGCTGCGCGGGATCGGTCGCGACCACCTGCTTCGTCACCCAAGAACTCGACTTGATGCATGTTGGCGGCCAGCAAGCCTGCGGGTCGGGCGCTCTCAGGTCAAGCAACCGCGAACATCGCGGACTGCGATGGCGTGACTCTCGGCGGCCGTGTGGCAGATGGCAATACGGCGACGACACCGCACACGATTCTCCGTCAAGGTCGAGAACGAGACGAGGTCTGCTGAAGCATTGCCAGCGGCGCGCGCCGAACGCGACGATGCGCACTGCGGGGAGTGGGACGCTCGGGAAGAGGTCAACCATCAGGGTCGGAGTGTCCTGGCACACCGCAACCCCAGGCCGCCGTCGCGGGTCGAAGGAGCGTGCCTGTCGCGACTCGCCGACCGCGCGCTTGCAGCCGGGTTAGCGAAGCAGCCGCCGCGGAGGCAGCGGAGGGAGGAGCCATCCCCACGCAGGCGCAGTGCATCACCCTCGTGCACAGGACCGTCGTAGCTGCCGTACTCGTCGCGACACCACTCCCAAACGTTGCCGTGTACGTCATAGAGACCGAACGCGTTCGCGGCAAACGAACCGACCGGCGCGTGCACGACATACGCATCGTTCCACGCCTCGCGGATCCACGCCACTCCTGCAGCCGTCGCGCTCGCGTCAGCGACGTTGGCGAAGCGCTGCAACTCATCGAGCGTGCACACCCACGGCGTCGTCGTCCCAGCCCGACACCCAAACTCCCACTGCGCCTCCGTCGGCAGCACGAGCCCATGGTTCCACGCGGGTCCCGATCGGCACGCTGGCGGGCTGGTGCTTCATCTGGTCGTTGTCGAGCGACACCCAGACGCCGTCGATGTCGAGGTGGTGGGCGCTGCCTGCCTCGAGTTCACGCTTCCTCTTCGCCACGTCGATCGGCGCCGGTGGCAGCACGTCGATCTGGACCGCCTTCTGGTTGCCGTGCTGCTGCGCCAGCAGCGCAGCGGCCTGCGCCACACCTGCGGCATCGGTCTGGATCAGTATCGAGGCCAGGAGGCTGTCCAGGATCTCGTAGTTCTCGTACTTGTCGGTGACCGCGCCGAGACGCCCGAGCTTCAAGGTGCTGCGAACGTCCGCCACCATGTTGCCCGTGGCCAGATAGTTGGTCAGCTTGTTCAGGTCACGTGTCGACAGTGCCATGTGCATGCTCCCGTGATCGCGCCGCTGGTCTCTTGGTCAGCGAACTCTGCCACGAATGTAGCAGCCTGAGTTCCCTGGCCGATGGCAAAGCAGGAGGAAGTGGCATGCATGCCTTGACGCGATGGCCATCGCCGCTGGCGTGCTCTACGGCTGCCGATAGCTCCCGAGCAGTCAGCGTTCTGGATAGGGCAAGCCGACACTGCGAAGCAACCGGCAGACCCTGAGCTCGAATCGCCTCGGCTCGCGAGGTTCGTCGCGTCAGCCATCCGGAGGGAGTTCGGGACGCCCCCCCTCACGCACGCTCGTCGGCCAAGGCATCGGCTGCAGTGTCTCCGGATCCACGAACTGCACCCGTGCATCCTGCCAGACGACCAGCGGCCAGCCCATCAATCGGTTGCGGCGACGAAGGTCCTCCGCAGCCCGCGCTACGGCCTCGGCGATGCGGATCGGATCTTCTCGGGGATCGGCTTGCACGCTCATGAAAGGATGCGACGAACGATGTCGGGATCGACTTCGATCAGACTCTTCGGTTCCCCCGAGGCAACGAGCCTTGGCGGGTGCCGACTGCTGTCGAACAACCATACCCCATCGGCCATCGGCAGGAACTGCG
>JAYUCN010000593.1:0-1594 GCA_043740335.1 Planctomycetota bacterium | reverse complement strand
GTCGGGTCCGCACAGGACAGCAAGCCGACCGTCCCCCCGGCGCCGCAGGAACCGCAGCTGCCCGTCGATGCCGAAGCCGAACGTCGCGGCGCGCCGATCCGGTCCGTGACCCTGGAGGACGTCTTGCGCATCGGTCGCCTGCACAACGTCGGCCTGCGCGCCGCGGAACTGGTGCCCGAACAGGCCCGGCTCGATGTGCTGCTGGCGGAAGCCGGGTTCGAACCCGAACTCTACGGCAGTACGGGCTACGCCGAGAACGAGTCGCCGGCGCGCAACGCGTTCCAGCCGTCGGTGTCGACGACGAACATCGACGCCACCCTCGGCTGGCGGCAGCGCGTCATCACGGGCGGCCTGTTCGACCTCGCCTTCAAGCCCGCGCGCTTCGAGACGACGGGTTCCGCGGCGTTCCCGGACCGCCAGTTCTCGTCGGAGTGGTCGGCCTCGTTCCGGCAACCGCTGCTGCGCGGTGCGTGGACGGACTACAACCTCGCCCGCATCAATGCGGCCCGCTACGGCATGAGTCAGGCTCGCCACGAGTTCGACCGCACGGTGCAGGACACGCTGCTCGCGATCGTCGTGGCGTACTGGGAGCTGGTGTTCGCGCGCGAGAACTGGCGCGTCGGCGGCTCGGCGCTGGCGGTAGCACTCGAGCAGCTGCGCATCACCGAGGAACGCATCCGCGTGCGCGAGCTGGCGCCCAGGGACCGCGTCGCCGACGAGTCCGAGGTGGCGCGCCGGCGCGAGGAACTCATCGTCGCCGAGAATCAGATCCGGGCGCGCGAGGACGATCTGCGGCGGCTGCTGTTCGATGCCACCGACCCCGCGCTGTGGAACTTCAATCTGCGCCCGACCTCGGAGATCGCCACCGCACCGCCGGCACCGGACCTCGCGTTCGAACCGCTCGTCGCAGTGGCGCTCGCCAACCGTCCCGACCTGCGCAGTCTGCGCAGTGGGGTCGCGGTCGCCGAGGTGGCACTGCTCCAGACCGAGCGGGACGTTCTGCCGAGCCTGGACCTCGTCAGCGCATGGTCGAGCGACGGCGTGCGCGACCACTTCCAGCCCGCGTTCCGCGATTCCACGGACGTGCAGTATCCCGATTGGTCGCTGCGGCTCGAGTTCGCGATCCCGATCGGCAACCACGCGGCGCGCGCTGCCGAGCAACGTGCCGCGCTCGAGGTCGAGCGTCTGCGTCGCCTCCTGCACGCCGCGACCCTCGACGTGACGAAGGCCGTCCGCGAAGCGGTGCGCAACCTCCAGAGCCTCGCGCAGAGCGTGGTGGCCAGCACCGAGTCGGTCCGGCTGGCGACGACCAACCTCGAGACGGAGCAAGTCAAGCTGCGTGTGGGCGCGTCGACGGCGTTCGAGGTCCAACGCCGCAACCAGGAACTGCGCGAAGCGCGCGGTCGCCTGCTGCGCAACCAGCTCGACTACCGCGTCGCCGAAAGCCGATTGTTGCACGCGCAGGGCTTGCTGCACACGCCCGTGGAGTGAGGCCGTGAGTCCCGATGCCGGAACGTCGCCGCACAAGGTGACGTGGCCGAAGCTCTGCACTACCTACGTCCGATGCCCATGACGCCCCGTCGCCTGCTCCTTC
>JAYUCN010000592.1:0-9695 GCA_043740335.1 Planctomycetota bacterium | reverse complement strand
GATCTACCCGCGCGCCGGCAACCTCGCGATCACTGGGCATCACAGTACGCCGATCCGCACGCAGCTGCTCGAGGTCAGCTACCTGCGCTTCGCCCACGGCAAAGCGAAGGTCGACCCGACGCGCACCAACGCCGACCCCGGCGGCCACGCCGTGAACATGCAACCGCAGACGAATGGCAGCTGCCTCATCGGCAGCACGCGTCAGTTCCGCGGCATGGACCGCACGCTGAACCGCGAACTGCTGCACCGTTCGCTGCTGCGCGCGCAACGCTACGCGCCGGGACTGCGCGCGGCCCCGATCGTGCGTACGTGGGTGGGCCTGCGGCCGTACTCGATCGACAAGCACCCGCTCATCGGTCCGTGGCCGCACGTGCAAGGGCTTTGGATCGCGGCCGGGCACGAAGGGCTCGGCATCTCGCAAGCACCGATCACAGGACGCCTGCTCGCACAGCAGATCGCGGGCCAACGCTGCGACATCGACCACCGGCCCTACCTGCCGGCAAGGTTCCCTTCATGAGCGGGCGCATCGACGGTTTGGGGGAACGCGCCGAGGTCGCGTTCACGTTCGCGGGGCGGGCGCTGCAGGCGCGCGTCGGCGACACGATCGCGATGGCGCTCTGGGCTGCGGGCGAACCGGTGCTGCGGCAGAGCAGCAAGGACGGCACGCCGCGCGGTGTGCTCTGCAACATGGGCATCTGCTACGAGTGCCTGGTCGTGATCGATGGCGTCACGGTGCGCGCCTGCACGACCGTCGTGCGCGCCGGCATGCGCATCGAACGCGGAGGCAAGCCGTGAGCGGCGAACGCACTCTCGACGTCGACGTCGGCATCGTCGGTGCCGGTCCCGGTGGCCTGGCCACCGCGAACGCACTCGCGCGCGCGGGACTCGCGGTCGTCGTGCTCGACGAAGGCCAGCGCGCCGGCGGTCAGATCTTTCGCCAGCTACCGACGGGCGCGCGGAACGGCGGCGCGATCCTCGAACCGCCGAGTCATCACCACGGCCATCAGCTGCTCGATGCGTTCGCACGCGGCAGCGTCGCACTGCAAAGTGGTGCCACGGTGTGGGACACGAGGCCGGGCAGGCTCTGGTTCGAACAGGACGACGCCTCGTGGCTGTTGCGCTGCCAGCACATCGTGCTCGCGCCTGGCGCCTACGACCGGTGTATTCCGTTCCCCGGCTGGACGCTGCCCGGCGTGATGACGGCGGGGGCACTGCAGGTCATGGTGCGAGGCTTCGGTGTGGTGCCGGGCAAGCGCGCGCTCGTGGTGGGTTCGGGGCCGCTGCTGTTGCCGACGGTGACGGCGCTGCTCAGTGCGGGCGTCGAAGTCGTCGCGGCACTCGAAGCGAGTTCGCGATGGGCGGCACTGCGCGCGCTGCCCGGCGTGCTCGGCAACGGCGCGCGTCTGCGCGAAGCGTTCTGGTACGGCAGGAAGCTGCTGGTCGCCGGCGTGCGTCTGCGCTGGGGTTGGACCGTGTTCGGCTGCGAGGGGGACGGCCGCGTGCAGCGTGCAGTGATCGGCACGGTCGACCGCGATGGCCGGCCGCTTCGCGACACGGCGCAGATGGTCGAAGTCGACGTCGTCGGCGCGGGCTTCGGCCTCGTGCCATCGATCGAACTCGGCTTGCACCTCGGCTGTGCATCGCACGTCGTCGCGGCGCGTGGGGGACACTGTCTCGTCGTCGACGGCGAGCAGCGCACGTCGGTCCCAGGGGTCTACGCAGCGGGCGAGATCTGCGGCATCGGTGGCGCCGAGGTCGCAATGGCGGAAGGCGAACTCGCCGCCGCCGCGATCGTCAAGGCATGCAAGGGGATACCTGTGCCCGCTGCACTCAGCAGGAAGGTCGCCGCCGAGCGTCGCGCCGCCGATGCGATGCTGCGCGCGTTCGCACCGCTGCCGGGTCTGCACCAACTGGCCCAGCCCGACACGATCGTCTGCCGCTGCGAAGACGTGCCGCTGCAGCGCGCGCGCGACGCGGCGGCCATGCACGGCACGTCCCTGCGCGCGATCAAGGTCGGCTGCCGTGCCGGTATGGGGCCGTGCCAGGCGCGCATCTGCGGCCCGTCACTGCAGGCGCTCGCATGCCAGTCGCCGTCGATGGCGATGGACAAGCCCGTCGTGCAGGTGCCGCTCAAACCGGTGCAAACAGCGACGATCCTCGACGCTCCGCCGGGTTGATCGCGGCGCTGCCTGCCGCTGGAGTTGATGATGAGACTCGCGTTCGCCATTCCACTGTTCGTGTTGCTCGAAGCGTGCGCCGCTCCGATCCCGGTGGTCCCCGATGCCGAGCCGTGGCCAGCGGCCGATGCGTTGTTCCAGCGCGATCCACGTTGGCTCGGCGGCGATGCGATCTACTCCGTCGACCTCGGCGAGGATCGCATCCTGTGGTTGTTC
Organism: Planctomycetota bacterium; assembly: GCA_043740335.1. GTDB lineage: Bacteria > Planctomycetota > UBA1135 > UBA1135 > UBA2386 > DASVAL01. The sequence goes on along the minus strand of JAYUCN010000592.1, from coordinate 7,302 downwards.
GGCGATTCGTTCATCGCCACGAGCGATCGCCGCGATCGCCGCGAGTCGGTGATGGTGCAGAACAGCCTCGCCGTGCAGCGGGGGCGCGACCCCGAGCACGCAGTGCTGTCGTTCCACTGGCGGACGGGCGACGACGGCAAGCCAGCCCCATTCTTCGGCAACGAGGGCGCGCACGGCTTCTGGCCACTGCACGGCATCCGCCTGGCCGACGGGAGGCTCTTCCTGTTCCAGACGCGCGTGCGCAACACGCCGGGGGTCGGGCTCGGCTTCGCGATCGACGGCTGGCGCCTGCTGCGCATCGACGACTCCGACACCGACCCGAAGCAATGGCAGTGGCACGAAGTGACGCTCTCGACGGCGCCGCTGCCGTGCGCGATGGGGACCGCCGTGTGGCGCGATGGCGAGTTCCTCGTCGCGCTCGGCACGCATGGCAATGGCCCGCACCAGGGACTGCTGTGCCGCATGCCGATCGCAGAACTGTGCCGCGGCAGTGCCAGCATCCAGTGGTGGGACGGCAAGGGCTGGAGCGAGACGCCGGTACCCGGGCCGGAGTTCGTGCTCGACGAGGCGGGCCCGGAGTGCTCCATGCATTGCATGGGGACCGCGTGGTTGCATGTCTACAGCCGCGGTTTCGGGGCCACGACGGTCGCGGTGCACACCGCTCCTGCAGACACGGGTCCGTGGTCTCTGCCGCGCGACGTGCTGACACCACCCGAGTCGCTCGTGGCGAAGGCGTTCGTCTACGCAGCGAAGGCTCACCCGGCCCTCGGTGCGGGGCCCGGCAGACTCGCGATCAGCTACGCCACCAACTGCCTCGACTTCGCCGAACTGTTCACCGCGAGCGGCCAGCGACTCTACTGGCCGAGGTTCTGGCGGTTGCGCGTGGCCGACCGGTGACGCCACCGTCGCCGGTCAGCTTGCAGGTTCGCCCGTCGCTCTCAGCGGCTGCTGTGCTTCGGCTTGTCGGAGGCCTTTTCCTTCTTGGGTTCCTTCGGCTTCTCCGCCGCCTTGGCCTTCTCGTCCATCATCTTCTTCACCGCGGCATCGGCGGCTTCCTTCGTCGGGAACTCGCCACCGACGGACTCGACCATGCTCTTCTTGGGCTCCGCGCCCTCGAACTTCTTCTTGGCGTCTTCGGCGGCCTTCTTGTCCTTCTCGTACTGCTTCATCGCCTTTGCGTACTCTTCGCCGAGCATCTTGTTCTTGTCGGCGAGCGCCTCTTTGGTCATCACCTCGAGCTTGTCACCCTTGTCGCCCATCTTGGCGATGACGAAGACCGGCTTCGGCTTCTGGGGGGCGGCCGCGGGCTTCTCACCGGCTGGCTTGCCAGGCACCTGAGCTGGAGCGACGGCGAGGAACAGGGCTGAACAAAGGACGCTAGCTACAATCCGACGGATGGTCATTTGGATCTCCAAGGGGGGACTTGCGGAATTCCACGGCAGCTTGCCGAGCGAACCGCGCACGACGAAGGATACGGCACCGCGCTCCCGCGGCTGGCGAGGATTCCCGGAGACCCTGAGGCGGAGGACAGCCGCTACGGGTTCGCCGTCGCCGCATCACAGCGGGCAAAGCACCCGCGACTGGCTAGGCAACAGGGTCACGCGGACCCCTGCCGCCGCATCGCAGACAGGTATGGATGCTCGACTTGTGCGATTGCGCAGGGGAACGCGTACGCGCCGCACGGAGCCTGGCAGCTGCCTGTCGATGCGCACATGCGCGTAGGCAATTCACGTGGGTCCTGCTCCCGGGGCGTACTCCGTGCAGGCGGCGGCCGGCGAGACCAACACTTCGTGGTGAGGCCTCCTGGCAAGCGTGCTGTCAGCGGGGTGTCCGCTTTCCAGCGGCGTACGCTAACGTCTCCATCGTGCCGTCTCCACCGTGCTCGAGTGCGGTGCGATCGTGGGCGATCGCCTTGGTCCTGGTCGCCGGGCTCGGTGCACAGCAGCGCCTGCCATTGCCCGACGCGGCGGCGCGGGCGGCCGTGCAGACCGAAGTCCTCGACGTGCTCGCGTCGGTCATGGTGCAAGCGAGCCCGGGCCCACTCGCCAGCGATCGATTGCTGGTCGTGGCCGCCGAGCCGGTGCGGTCGTCGGCGCTGCGCTACGAGTTGCTCGAGCAGGCCCAGCGCTGCGCCCACGCTGCCTCGGACATCGCCGCCGGGTTGCGGGTGGCGGCAGCCATGGAAGGCACCTTCGCCGTCGCTGGTGTTCGCGACGCATGCCTCGCGCGGTTCGAAGCGGAGGCTCGCGTTCCCGTGCAGACCATCGTGGGCGCGTACCTCGACGCTGCCCTGCAGACACTGGAAGGTGATGCCATGTCGTTCGCGGCGACCCTTGCCCGTGCACGTCGACTCGCAGTCACCGATGAGCCGCTCGGTTTGCGTGTGCACGCGGAAGAGGCAGCGACGGACCTGGAGGCGATGCGTCGAGCGTACGAACGCATGTGCTCGGCTCCCGGTGACGCAGCTCTGGGTCGCCGATACCGGGCCCTCTACCGAGGCGACTGGCAGGCGGCGCTGGCCGACCCGGGGAACGGTGAGGATCGCATGGCGCGCACGTTGCGCAGCAAGATCACAGCGCGGGGGGAGCCGCACGACCTCGTTGCGTTGGCGCACGCCGGGGAACAGTGGTTGAGCGAATGCCAGCACGAACGCGAGGCGGTGGTGCAGCGCAACCTGCACCGGCGCGCCATGCGCTTGCTGCTGCCGATGGCGCTGGTCGACACCGAGGATGTCGTCGCCGGCGACGGGGAACCGGCGACAGAGCACTTCGAAGCTGACGAAATCGAACGCGTGCGACGCTTGCTGGACCAAGCCACGGCACAGGCCGTCACCGCCAGCGTCGGCTCGTTGCGCTTTGCGAGCGCTGCCGATCTGGAACGTCTGCTGATCGTGGGCGGCGCGTGGCGCGTCTTTGGCGGTCGGTTGTTCGGGCGCAGCCTCGGACCCGACGTGGCCACGCGCGCGACCACCAAGTTCGCCTTCGGCCGCATCGACTGCGTCACGGTCCGCGGTGGCATCCAGTCGGGTGATGGGCTGAACCTACGCATCGCCACCGGCTCGGTGAACATCCTGTTCAACTGGGAGGTCGCGGACCAGAACCACTTCTACTTCGGCGACGCGTGGCAGATGACAGCACCGCGCCTCCTGCAGGCCGGGCGGGAGCACACGATCGAACTGCGTCAGCTCGACGAGACGGTGGTCGTGCGTGTCGATGGGCAGCAGGTCGCGACGGGGCCCGGTCACCTCGACGGCCCCGTGACGGTCTACCCGGCGTTGGGCAGCGAGATCTTCGTGCGTGCCATCGATGTCGTCGGCGACGTCGATGTCGGCAAGGTCGTCACCGGGGCCGGCACCGCGCGCTGACGCGCGTGACACGAAACGCTGAAGGAACTACACGCGCAGCACCAGCGGCAGATGCGGGCGCAGGTCGAGCATGTCACCGCGCGCGGGTTCGAGTGCCGTCCCTGGGGACTCTGGCCGCATGCAGATCCCGAACGGCGAGCTGCAGAACATGAAGAAGTGGTCGAGCACGTGCATCGGGCGCAGAGCATGCCGACGCGCCCGCGCCTGGGGAAACGCTCTGCCCGGGGAACGAGGTTGTCGCGTTGGGATCGGCGGGCAAGGCACTAGGATGTCGGCGACCGCGATCCGAGAGCCTCATGACCACCGAAGCAGAAATCACCAACATGGCAGTGTTCTGCGACTTCGAGAACGTCGCGCTGGGCGTGGCCGATGCCAAGTTCGCCAAGTTCGACATCGGCAAGGTGCTCGACCGCCTGCTGCTGAAGGGCAGCATCGTCGTCAAGAAGGCCTACTGCGACTGGGATCGCTACAAGAGCTGGAAGGGCGTCATGCATGAAGCGGCCTTCGAGCTCATCGAGATCCCGCACGTGCGCATGTCGGGCAAGAACTCGGCCGACATCCGGCTCGTGGTCGACGCACTCGATCTGTGCCACACCAAGGCCCACGTCGACACGTTCGTCGTCATCAGCGGCGACTCCGACTTCTCGCCGCTGGTCAGCAAGCTGCGCGAGAACAACAAGAACGTGATCGGGGTGGGGGTCAAGAACTCGACCTCGGACCTGCTCATCGCCAACTGCGACGAGTTCATCTTCTACGACGACCTCGTGCGCGAGAAGCCGGCGCGCAAGCTGCCGCCGATGAAGAAGGCGGGCGGCCGGCCCGGCCCGCAGTCGTCGGCGACGACCGATTCCAAGCGCGTCGGCGACGATCGGGTGCAGGAAGCGCTCGACCTGATCCTCGAGACGATGGAGGCGCTCGCCAACGAACGTGGCGAGGACGGCAAGATCTGGGGCTCGATGGTCAAGCAGGCACTGAAGCGCCGCAAGCCGGGCTTCAACGAGACCTACTACGGCTTCCGTTCGTTCAACGATCTGCTCGAGGAAGCCGAGGCCCGACACATGCTGAAGCTCATGCCGTCGGAGAGTTCTGGCGCCTACCTCGTGCGCATGGTCGATCGCGACGGTTGATGCCGGGCACCGGTCTCGGCATCAAGCCGGTCGCGTGCTGCCGCGAGCGTCACTTCTCGAAGTGGCTGACGATGCTGTTGCTGAGCTGGATCCCGCCCGTGTTCGCATCGAAGCGCGCTGCCTGCCAGTGGACTTCGCTGCCACGCAGCACCGGGTTGTTGGGCACGACTGTCGAGTAGCTGCCGACACCGACGCCGAGACCCGCCAGGATCAACGTCGCGGGATCGAGGAGCAGGCGACCGAACGGTTGCACCGACACAAAGCCGGCCCAATCCGCCATCACCAGGAAGATCTCGCTGCTCGCCGCCGTGACGTTCACGACCACCGTGCCGCCGAGGTCGACTTCGTTCTGGAGCGTGAGGCCGGCGGGCAGGCCGAGCGATTGCATGAGCTGCAGGAGGTCTGGCCGGCGGCCGATCGTCGCGACGCTCGCGCCGTACGTCTGCAACTTCGTGCGCAGTTGGGCCGGCGTGAGGATCTGGCCGAGTTGGAACTTCGCCGCGCCGAGCGTCGCCGCGGCCGCACTCGTGACGATGGGCGTCGCGCTCGAGGTGCCCGAGAACACTGCGGTGTAGCGCTGGCGCGGATCGCCGCCGCCGTTGAACAGGTCGCCGTAACCCGTCGTCGTCACCGACTGGCCCCAGCCGTTGGCGTCGACGATGGTGCCGTAGTTCGAGAACGAGGCGCGCACGAGCGCACTGCCGTTGGTGGCGCCGACGAGCACGGCACCCGAGTCGCGCACGTTGCGGTTGAAGAGGCCGCCGAACGTCGCGCTGTCGAGGTTCTGGCTGCCGTTGCCGGCGGCCGCGACGACGTGGATACCGGCCAGCGTGGCGAGGAGCACGGCATCGAACACGTCTTGACGGCCCTCCATGGGGCAGACGCTGGTGCCCGTCACGGGGCATGGCAACTGCACCTCGAGCACGATGATGTCGCCCGCCTGACTGTTGGCCGCGGCGACGTTCACCGAGCTGGCCCAGTTGATCGACTGGTGGCTGTGGAACTTGTAGCGGGCCTTGTAGACGCCGCCCGTCGTGCCGTAGCCGTTCTTGTCAGCGATCAGTTCGCCGGCGACCGACTGGCCGTGGTCGGTCTGGTTGGTGTTGGGGCCGATGACGTTCGCCGCCGTCGCCAGCGGGATGTCCTCGTGGTCGACGATGAGACCGGTCTCGATGTCGCAGATCTGGAGCGGCTCGCCGCGCCCGCCCGGGATCACGCGCGATTGCCTGGTGTCGATGCCGTTGCTGGCGACTCCGAAGTAACCCTGGTTCGCCGCGTAGTCGGGCGTCGTCGGCGGAATGTCCTGCGGGTCGCTGTGGTAACCGGGCGGCGTGTCGGGAAACGCCGTCTCGACGATCGGATCGGCGACGAGTGCCCGCCAGGCTGCGATGCCAAAGGCGACCGTGGGCAGACGCACGCGGTAGTAGAGGTTCAGTTCGGCCGGTGGTCCGAGGTCCGTGCGCCCCGTGGCTGCCAGTCGACGCCGCAGGTCCGCGAGTTCCTGATCGAGCAACGCTTCGTCGCGCTCGAACAACCGTTCGACCGAGGCGGCGCGGGTGATCGCCGCCTGCACGCCGACGACGGGCATGCCGACACCGCTCACGAACGTGCCGCCGCGCCAGCGCACGGCGGAACCTTCGGCGAACTTGACGACGAGGTTCTGGGCGTCCTCGGTGCCGGGCTGCGGTTCGAACCGGGTCGGTTTGGTCACGGGACCGCGTTGGCCCTGCGCCAAAAGGGCCGATACGAGGAGCAAGGCAACGACTGCGCAGTGGGTTCTGGACATGGGCACGTTCGCGCGAGGTGGGGAGGCGGAAGGCCAGATCCTACCGCGACCCGCCGTCGCTGCGCTCGCTTCGGCCGCGACCGCGAAGCTAGTTGCCGATCACCAGGGTGGCCGCGTTCGACACCGTGAGGCCGAGCGCGTTGATGCCCGGATCCCACGACACACCCTGCAAGTAGAACGCCTGGCCGACGAGGCTCGGCGCTGGCGGGACGAACAAGCTCCACGTGGCACTGCCATTCGTCGCGGTGACGACGGTGAGCAGATCGGCGCTCGTGTAGGTGCGGCAGTTGGGCATGCCCAAGGTGGTCAGCAACATGGGCAGGCTGCCGAAGGTCCATTGCGTGCGGCTGAGGCCCACCGCCATGAACGCGAACGGACTGCCCGCGGGCAGGTTCGTGAGGTCGACTGTACAGGTCGTGCCGAGCTTCGCCGGGGTGCCGCCGCTGAGTGCCGGTACACCGGCGCTGCCGAGACACCCCATGCCGAACGGTTGGAACTGCGCGCCATACTCCCAGGTGTCGTCGCGCAGTGCATTGTTGGCGGTGACGCCGCCGAACGCGACGATACGATCGCGCACGAAGTCGTGGGTCATGCCGAACTCGGCACGCGGCGGGTAGATGCCGCCGTAGACGTTGTTGACCTGGGTCCAGCTGGTGCCGTCGTGTTCCCACGTGTCGTTGAGAATCTGCGTCGTCACGGGGTCGCGACCGCCGAACAGCACGCAGAGATTGCGACCGAGGATCGGCACCATCTGCGCGCCGGCCCGCGCGGGCGGCCGGACACCGGTCGTGTGGATCTGGGTCCAGGTCGAGCCGTCGTAGATCCAGGTCTCGTCGGTGGCATTGCCCATCGTGTCCTGGCCGCCGAACAGCATGATCATGTTCATGCCCGGGTGGAAGGACATCGCCACGTCGACGAGTGCCGGCGGCGACTGGTTGGGATTCGCCAGCGTCCAGTTTCCGGCGGCGTACTCCCATGTCTGGTTGAAGGCCTGGTTCGGAATCCAGAGGTTGTTGCGGCCGCCG
>JAYUCN010000591.1:0-4007 GCA_043740335.1 Planctomycetota bacterium | reverse complement strand
GGCCTCGAGGCCGTGCGCACCCGCCCGGCGATGTACATCGGCGACACCAGCACGAGGGGCTTGCACCACCTCGTCTGGGAAGTCGTCGACAACTCCGTCGACGAGGCGCTCGCGGGCCGCGCGAGCCGCATCGACGTGCGCGTGCACAAGGACGGCTCGGTATCGGTCAAGGACGACGGCCGCGGCATCCCGGTCGACATGCACGAGAGCGGCAAGCCAGCGCTCGAAGTGATCCTGACCAAGCTGCACTCGGGCGGCAAGTTCGACAAGGGCAGCTACAAGGTGTCGGGTGGTCTGCACGGCGTCGGCATCAGCTGCGTGTGCGCGCTCGCCGAGGTGCTCGACGTCGAGGTCTACCGCGACGGCAGGATCTACCGCCAGACCTACATGCGCGGCCACAAGGCCAGCGAACTGATGGTCATCGGCAAGGCCGAGGGAACGGGCACCATGATCCGGTTCAAGGCCGACCCGACGATCCTGGAGGTGACCGAATTCTCGTACGAGATCCTGAAGAAGCGCCTGCGCGAACTCGCCTACCTCATGGGGACGGCCAGGCTGCACATCACGCTGTTCGACGAGCGCACCGACACCGGTGAGGAGTTCCTCTTCCCGGAGGGCCTCGTCGAGTTCGTGCACGACCTGAACCGCGGCAAGAACGCGCTGCACAAGGACGTCATCTACTTCCGTCGCGAGATGCCGTCGCAGGAGGACGCTGCAAAGGTCTACGAGGTCGAGATCTCGATGCAGTACAGCGACGCCTACCACGAGAACGTCTTCTCGTTCGTGAACAACATCAACACGATCGAAGGCGGCACGCACCTGGTCGGCTTCCGCACGGCGCTGACGCGCGCGCTCAACAACTGGGCGCGCCAGGAGAAGGCGCTCAAGGAGAAGGACCCGGTGCCGACCGGCGAGGACTTCAAGGAAGGGCTCGCGGCGATCATCTCGGTCAAGGTCCCCGACCCCCAGTTCGAGAGTCAGACCAAGATCAAACTCGGCAACCGCGAGGTGCAGTCGATCGTCGAGACCGTCGTCGGCGACGGCATCCGCACCTACTTCGAGGAGAATCCGAGCACGGCGAAGATCATCTTCGGCAAGGCACTCGATGCGCTGCGCGCGCGCGAAGCCGCGCGCAAAGCGCGCGACCTCGTGCGTCGCAAGTCGGCGCTCGAAGGCGGTGGCCTGCCGGCAAAGCTGTCGGACTGCCAGAAGGGGACACCGCGCGACGAGGCCGAGTTGTTCCTGGTCGAAGGTGACTCCGCCGGTGGCACGGCCAAGCAGGGCCGCATGAGCCACCAGGCGATCCTGCCTCTGCGCGGCAAGATCCTCAACGTCGAGAAGGCGTCTGCCGACAGCATCCTCGACCACGAGGAGATCCAGACCATCGTCAGCGCGATCGGCACCGGCTTCCTGACCGAGGAGTTCGAACCCGAGCGACTGCGCTACGGCAAGATCATCGTCATGACGGACGCTGATGTCGACGGCTCGCACATCCGCACGCTGCTGCTCACGCTGTTCTATCGCAAGATGCCGGAGCTGGTCGCGCGCGGCCACATCTACGTGGCGCAGCCGCCGCTCTACGGCATCCGCAAGGGCAAGACCGAGCGCTTCGCCGTCACCGAGGAGGAACGACTCAACCTGCTCGCCGAGCTCGGGCTCGGCGCGACCACGCTCGAACACAGTCGGCCCGACCACAGTGGGCCTGACCACAAGGGCGGCAGGAAGTGGCGCGGCATCGAACTGCGCAGGCTCATGGACACAGTCGTGAAGTTGCGGGACCTCGACAAGCGCATGCCAGCCGACGGTGCGGTGCCGTTCGCCGACTACCTCGCCTCGGCCACGGTGCCCGAGCGCTCGCTGCCGGCGCACTACATGGTGCTGGCCGGCAAGGGTCACTTCATCGACACCGAGGCCCAGCTCGCCGCCGAGCTGGAGAAGCTGACCAAGGAGAAAGGCCGGCAGCTCGTGATCTACGAGGGACCCGACTCGCCATGCCGGCGTGAGGCGGCCGATGTCGAGGTCTACGTGCTGCACCTCGCCTCCGAAGTGCAGTCGCTCATGCAAAAGCTCGACGCGCTCGGCGTGCCGGCCGACTGGCCCCAGACATCGAGCACGCCGCCGTGGCGCGTGGGCACCAACGAGCAGAACGAAGGCATCCCTGCTGCGACCCTGTTCGCCGCGATCGCGGTCATCGAGAAGACCTGCGAGAAGGAAGTCGTGGTGCAACGCTACAAGGGTCTCGGCGAGATGCAGGCGTCGCAGCTGTTCGAGTCGACCATGGATCCGGCCCGCCGCACCCTGCGCCGCGTGACGGTCAACGACCTGGTCGAAGCCGATCGCATCTTCACGGTGCTCATGGGGCCCGAAGTCGAACCGCGCCGCGAGTTCATCGAGAAGCACGCGATCGAGGCGACCAACATCGACATCTGAGTCTCTGCACCTGCCGCGACGCGGCGAGGATCCGAGCTGATGCATCGCTTCCGCTACCTGATCGGGACGTTGACCCTCGTCGCGGCCGTCGTCGGTGCTTGGTGGATCGTCCGCGTGCTGCGCAACCTGGACAACCGTCCAGGGCTCGCTCTGCAGATCGAGTTCCACGATGCGCGGGGTCTCCGGGGTGGTGCCGACGTGCGCTACCGCGGCGTTTCGGTCGGAACGGTCCGGTCGGTGTCGATCGCGGGCGACGGCGGCAAGGCCGTGGCCCACGTGCTGCTCGAACCGGCGGGTGCCGCACAGGCCTGTGTGAACAGCGCGTTCTGGATCGTCACCCCGCGCTTTACCGGCTTGACCGGCGGGGCTTCCGGCCTCGACACGCTCGTGCGCGACGCCTACGTGGCGTTCCAGACGCCGGCTGAACGCGGCTCGTCGCTGGTCGCGGGCAGCCTCATCGCTGGCCACGAGAAGCCGCCGCTCGCGGCCGATCCGGAGACGCTGGATGACACCGAGCACGGCGACCTGCTCATGAGCGTGCTGGTGCCGGAGAACCACGGCTTGCGACCCGGCTCCGCGGTCACCTTCCGCGGCATGCAGACCGGCGACGTGCGCAGCGTCGATCTCGCCGCCGACGGCACGCACGTCGAAGTGAAGCTGCGCATCGCGCGCAAGCACCGTCAGTCCGTGACCGACGCGTGTCAGTTCTGGGTCGCGCGGCCCTCGGTGTCGGGGGCCCTGTTCACCGGGTTCACGGTCACCGACGTCAGTGCGCTGCTGACGCCGTACGTGAGCTACTACGGCGACCCCGGCAAGGGCGTGCTCGTGCAGGACGGCTACCGGGTGGCGGCTCAGTCGACACGGCCCAACATCGAAGCGGCAGCGGTGCCCGCGGAAGCCCTGCGTCAGAAGACGGTGGCCACGGCACCGGTGGCGGACGATCTCGTCCTCGTGCGCATCACGTACGCAGCGGTCGAACGCGACACGTGGAGTGCCGACGATCCGGTCCATCACGAAGGCACGGGGATCCTCTTCCTCGATCGCGCCGGCCGCAGCGTCGTGGTCACGGCCCGCAGTCTCGTGGATGGCAGCTACACGGAGCAGGACGCCTTCGGCAGCGATCCCGAGATCGAAGATGAACAGATCAAGGTGCTGCTCGGCAACGGCACCGTGCTGCGGGCCGGCCGCGTCTGGGTCGACGCGCACGGTGTGGACGTCTCGGCCCTCGTGCTCGAAGACGCGCCGCCAACCCTGCGGGGGACACCTGCCACGAAGCTGCAGTTCACCGGCGCGATCGAAACGCCGGCGGCCGATCTCGAGCTCCGATGCGTCGGACCCGACGGCGCCGTACTGCCGCCGACGACGATGGCCAGCGAACCCGCCGTGAAGATCGACGAAGCGCTCGGCGCGGCGGTCACGGCCGCCGGTCGGGTCATCGGCGTCTTCGGTCGCAAGGTTCAATACAGCAGCACTCCCGCGGTGATCGCGCTCGAGTTGCTGCCCACTGATCTGCGACCGCAATGAGTCCGTGACGGCGCGCATGCAACCCGTCCTGGACTTCCGCAACTTCGGCCTCG
>JAYUCN010000590.1:0-1597 GCA_043740335.1 Planctomycetota bacterium | reverse complement strand
TCGCATGGTGTGCCTTGTCACGCAGGTCGAGCGTCTGGTAGATCGTGCCGTCGACATCGAGCAGGAAGTGCACCGACAGGTAACGCACGTCCTGCAGCACCTTGAAGCACTGTCGCGAAGTGCCGCAGACGTCGAAGTGCAGCACGAACTGGTGCACGACCTGCTGCAGGTCGGCGAGCGTGAGTCCGCTCGCGGTGGCGCGTTCGCGCATGGCATCCGGCAGGCCACCGCGCAACGGCGTGTAGCGCAGCTTGCCGTCGGGCTCGGGGTCCTTCGCGAAGTACTTCTCGCGAAGGTGGGCGTCGTAGCCGCCGGGTTCGTGCCACGTGACGACGCGTGTGCCGAGCTCGAAGGGCACGCCGCAGACCTCCATCGCGTCGAGGCTCGATGACGGTCGCGTCGTCGCGCACCGCACCAGCAGCAACACGGCGACGGCGGCCACGCCCGCGGCGAGCAGGCGGCGGTGACGGGGCGAGAACGTCGTCATCGACTGAGCGCGGGTCGGCCGAGGTGCCAGCGCGTCGCCTGCTGCCACGCTTCGGCGACGGCGAGCACGTCACCTTCGCCGTAGAGCTTGCCGACCAGGGCCAGCATCGTCGGTCGGCCGCCGTCGCGTTCACTGCTGCCCGTAGGCAGCACGTAGGTCGGTTGCCCGGTCAGGTTGGTGCAGACGAGCGTGTCGCCACCGTTCGTGGGCGCCACGAGCACGTCGATCGCGGCCATCGTCGCATGCATGTCGGCGCAGAGGCGCGTGCGCGCGCGGCTTGCCTGCAGGTACTCGACGGCCGGGATCGTGCGCGCGGTGCGGAACTGGTTGGGCCAGTCGTTCTCGCCCTGACCCGGCAGCTCGCCGAGCTGGCCCTTCTGCAGGAACTCGTCGAACGCGGCGGCGGCTTCGGCATGCAGCATCAAAAGCATGCCATCGTACGGAGCCTTGGGCAGCTGCACGGGAACGGGTGTGGCGCCGTTGTCGGTGAGCCAGGCGACGAACGCCTTCTCGTCGTCGCGGCGCGGCCAGTTCTTCTGTTCGACGATGCCGAGGCGCAGGCCCTGAAGGCCGCGGCTGGGTTGCCACTGAAAGGCGCAGTCGCGCGAACCCGGGTCCTTGCTGTCGGCGCCGCGCATGGCATCGAAGACGAGGGCCGCATCGACGGCGGTGCGCGCGATGGGCCCGACCTTGTCCATCGTCCACGACAGCGGCATGGCACCGTGCCGGCTCACGGTGCCAAAGGTCGGGCGCAGGCCGGCGATGCCACACTGCCGACACGGCGACACGATCGAGCCGAGGGTCTCGGTGCCGATCGCGAACGGTACGAGCCCGGCGGCGACCGCACTCGCGGGGCCTGCCGACGAACCGCTGCTGCCCTGCTCGGGCTGCCAGGGATTGCGGGTGCGGCCGCCGTGCCAGAGATCGCCCATCGCGAGTGCGCCGAGCGACAACTTGGCGATCAACACGGCGCCGGCGTCGTGCAAGCGCCGCAAGCAGGTGGCCTCGAGCTGCCAGTGGTGGTCCCGCCACGGCGCGGCCCCGAAGGTCGTCGGCGCGCCGGGCCAGCCGAAGAGGTCCTTGGCGCCGTACGGGATGCCGTGCAGGGGG
>JAYUCN010000589.1:0-4012 GCA_043740335.1 Planctomycetota bacterium | reverse complement strand
TCGCCAACGAAGCCTCCAACTTCGGCAGTGCCTCCACGGGCCTGCCGGCGCTGGCCAGGCACTTGCCGAGCGAGCGCAGTGCCACTGCCACGAGCGGGTGATCACCGTCGTGGAGACGTCGAGCCATCGCCAGGGCAGCGTCGTACTTCGGCAGCGCGAGGTCGAACCTGCCGAGATCCTGGAGGCAGTTCGCCAGATTGCCGAGCGCGGCGAAGGTGCCGTCGTGATCGCCGTCGTACAGGTGCATGTTCCGCGCCAACGCGTTCTCGAACTTCGGCAAGGCTTCTTCGTCCCGGCCGAGGGTCTGGAGGCAGATGGCAACGTTGTTGAGTCCGGCGGCGACGCTCGGATGATCTTCGGGGAACAGGCGCATGCTCATCGCCAGCGCGTCTTCGTACTTCGCCAGCGCTTCATCGAGCCGGCCGAGGGCTTCCAGGCACTGGGCCATGCGGTCCAGGCAGATGGCGATGCTCTCGTCGTCGCCTTCGTAGAGACGAAGATTCATCGCCAGGGCTTCGTCGAGCACCGTCAGGGCTTCTTGCTCGCGGTGCAGGGACGCGAGGCACGTGCCCTGGTTGAACAGAGCCCGAGCCACGCACTCCGTGTCGTCGTGGAAGACCCGCTTGCCGGTCGCCAGCGCTTCCGCGCAAGCCGCCATCGCTTCGTCGAGCCGGTGGAGCGAGATGAGGCAACCACTGACGCGGTTGATGGTGCGCAGGAAGGCCAGTTCCTCCGCGGGCAGCTCCCGCAGGATTGCGAGCGCCCTCTCGAAATGCGGCAGCGCGGCCACATCGAGCCAACGGTGAAGAAAGCAATCACCGATGCCGATCTCGCACAGGGCCACCGTTCGCTGGTCTGCGCTCGCTTCGGCCGTCGCCAGCAACTGCGCCCACGCCGCTACTGCCTCGTCATGGCGACCGGCCGCGATCGACTCGGACGCCTGCCGGCGCACGGCCTCGAGGTCCTGCGCCAACACGCCAGCGAAGCTGCTCAGCAGCACGAACACGGCAGCAACGGCGGGTCGAAGCCGCGCTGGACCGACGGCCCGCAGTGCGTTCACGTTCAAGGCGTCACCAGCTCGACGACTGCCATTCCGCGGCGCCGCAGTCCCTCCGCCACGCGTGCCAGCTCACCTTGTCGCTCGCTTGCCGTCGCCCCGACCAGGCGTTCCGGCGCCTGGCCAGCGGCCGCGACCAACACCTCCCGATCCGGCGCGAACACGACGAGCAGCCGCCACGCGTCCGGCAGGTCGAACTCGCCAAAGCGCATGCGCGCGTCGATGCGCACGATCGGCTGTCCGTCGCGCAGCGGCAGCGCATGCCGCCGCCCGTCGGTGGTGAAGGCGTCGATGCGGGCGAAGCCCGGTCCGCCAGACGTGACGTCGACGGTGAATGCGGATGTCAGCGGCGCCCCTCGGATGGGCTCCGCGCGCGCGACCTGCGCAGTCAGGTGCGGCACGACGCCACCACCCGCGTGCAGCACCAGCAACGTCGAGGCCACGAGCACCGCAGCAGCTCCGGCGATCAGCAGCCACGTGCGCCAAGCACCCATTCGCACCGGGAAGCGTCCCCGTTCGGCGTCCACTTCGTCGAGCGCTGCAGCGAGCGCCGCCCGGCGCCTTGGCGACAACGACGAGTCAGCCCCACGGGCCTGCATCTGCCCGGAGAACCGCAGCAGCAGCTTCGCCATCGCTGGGTCGCCCAGAGGATCTTCTTCGGGTTCGGTCATCGGATCACCTCTCGTCGATCGGTGCCGCATGGGAAGGATCGGGTTCGGGGGCGAGCCCCTTGCCCGCCAAGCACTGGCGCAGCATGGCCAGCGCCTTGGTCAGCACGTTGCGCACGGTCGACTCGGGTCGATCGAGCAGGCGGCCGATCTCGCGCTTCGAGAGGCCGTCGAAGAAGTGCTGCAGGCACGCGCTGCGCAACTCCGGCAGCAGCCCGTCGAGACACGCGCGCAAGCCGTCGACTTCCTCGTCGTGCAGCAGCTCCGCGATGAAACCGGGGCCGGATGCGGCCGGCTCCGTTGACCCGACATCGTCCGCCAACGGCATGAGCGACCGGTTGCGGCGCGCGTGATCGATCCACACGTGGCGGGCACAGGTGAACAGGTACCGACGCCAGCCGACGTGATCCGTGGCATCGGGACCACCGCCCGCGACCGTGGCCCGGTAGGCGCGCACGAACGTGTGCTGCGCCAGTTCCTCGGCGTCGTGCAAGGACACGCCACGCCAGAAGAACCGCAGGATCGGTTCCCAGCAGGCGTTCACGATCGCGTCGAACGCGGCGCGACCGACGGCCTCGCGCCCCAGGAGGCTTGGCGACGATCGCCCTTCTGGTACGGCCGGCGACATGGGAGCCCATGTCTACCCCGACGCGGCGACCACGGCAAACCCCGCCGGCTCGTCGGCTGCCTTGCGCCTCGCCCGGTGCCTGACTGATGAGCCTTGCCGACCGGGTCCTGGGTATGCGCACGCACATCACACTTCCTAGAACGCACTCGACGTGCGACTGCGCAGGGCCAATGCACGGCAGACCGCGCAACACCCCGTAGCGAAGGACACAACCACGCCCCAGCGGGGCTTCTTCGCGCAAGTCTGCGCACCGCGGTCGCCCAGGCGTTGAGGCGAATGTCGCGCTGCTCGTGCCATCGAGACACGGCAGGGCAACGGCCCGGGAACGGACTCCCGGGCGCACCACTGCCGTTCACCACCCAACGATTCGTCGAGACACTCCATGGTCATCCAGCCGAAGCCACCTTCCCCAACCCTGACAAAGCACTTCCTCTGTCTGCAGCACACAGCCACCACCATGCTCGCCCTGTGCCTCGCTACCCACGCCAACGCGCAACGCTCGGTGAGCTGGCAGGTGGGCGGCGGCCCCATCACCACTGTGTTCGATCAGAGTCCGCAGGACGGGAGCCCGGTCGCCGGCGTCGTCAGCACGCCGATCGCCTTCTCGACCGGTGGACTCACGATCACCGGTACCGTCAACGGCTGCCCCATCGCCGGTCTCGGCGGCTTCTACGTGCAGCTCACGGGCTGCACGATCACGTCGGCGCTCGGCTCGCCGGGCGTCGCGAGCACGATCCGCATGAGCTACACGTTCGCCGACGCACCGTTGTCCGCGGTCGTGTACGGCGGCGCACACTTGAACGGCAAGTACGGCAACATCAGCGCTCCGGCGGCGGCTGGCCCCATCCACTTCGCGAACATCGAGATCGAGTGCCACCTCAACAACGACGTCTTCGGGTCGGCCGTCGCCCGCGGGCGTCCGTACTCGGGTCCCGGCGGGCCGATTCCGTTCTGGGACCTGGACATCCGCCGCACGAACTACCAGACGGTCGACTCCATCACCGGCATCGTGCCGTTCTCGGTCGGCGGCGACGGGGACCAGATCATCCTGCCGAGCAGCGCGGAGGCGAGTGCCGGCGCGCAGGACGGCTACGAGACGGACTTCGAGAACTTCTACTACAGCTACTCGGGGTGGCCGATGGCTGGCCAGGACGCCTTCTACGTGCCGCCGGTGGCGAACAGCGTCGACGGCAATTGCTACGGCTACTGGGGCAACAGCCTCGGCGTGCCGTCGAACCCCAACGGCGGTTCCGTCTTCTACGCGGGTCGAAGCCTTGCCACCGCCTCAGCGCGCGCACAGCGCTCGATCGCGGTGCCGACCGGCCGCGGCGTGCGCGTCGACTTCGACGTGTGCTGCAAGTACCTGGGCACGACGACGCCGACCAACAACATCGGCAGCTTCTCGTTCCAGACCGCGCCAGCGGCCGTCTCGCCCAACCTGATCGCGCGCTGGCCTGCCAACGTCGTGTTCCCACCGACGACCTGGAATGCGGACGTGACGCTCGGTCCTGCCTACCCCGGCACCTTCATGACGCTGCCGGATCCGAACTTCCAGGGCCTCGCCGTCAACGTCTGGCACCGCTGGGGCTGCACGATCGACCTCGCGACCAGGCAGTACACCGAGTTCCGCATCACGAATGGCGTGACCAACCAGGCCAG
>JAYUCN010000588.1:0-4015 GCA_043740335.1 Planctomycetota bacterium | reverse complement strand
TCGACCCGGTCGAGGTCGCGCGCACCTACGCGCTGCGCGGCATCACCATCCACACGATCGGCGTCGGCGACCCCGAACCGCCGCGCAACGCGTGGCTCACCGGGCCGCCCGGCCCGAAGGAGGCCTTGTGCCTGGAGGAGGTCGGGTTCGACGTGACCCTGCGCGCGGAAGGCCTGCGCGACCAGCGCGCGCGCATCGAACTGCACGGTTCGCGCGACGGCGGCCCGTTCGTGCCGCTGGCCATGGCCAATGGCGAACTGCCCGCCAACGGCGAGAGCGTGCGCGTGCGCGTCTTCCACGCCTTTGCCGAAGCCGGCGACTGGACGCTGCGGTTCTCGTTGCAAGCACTGCCCGAAGAGAGCCAACTCGACGACAACGAGGACATCCGCTTCCTGCGCGTCAACGACGAGAAGATCCGCGTGCTCTACATCGACGACCGCCCGCGCTGGGAGTACCGCTACATCCAGCAGAGCCTGAAGCGCGTCGATCCGAGCATCCAGATGCAGGCCGTGCTGTTCGACGCGAGCCCGCGCTTCCAGCAGGAACACAGCAAGGACCTGCCCCCGTTGCGCGACATCCCGCGCACCGAGAAGGAGCTGCTCCAGTACCACGTCGTGCTCATGGGCGACGTGCCACCCGAACGCATCGGTGCTTCCGAGGAACTGCGGCGGCGCTGGTTCGAGCTGCTCGTGAAGTTCGTCGAGTTCGGCGGCGGGGCTGGCTTCCTGTTCGGCGATGCCGCCATGCCCGAGCGCTATCGCAACACCCCCATCCAGGACCTGCTGCCGGTCGTGCTCGAGGATCGCTCGTGGCTCCAGCAGAACAAGCCCTCGCGCGAACGCGAGTTCCGGCCCGTGCTCGAGAATCCGCTGCAGCCGCACGACATCCTGCTGCTGCAGCGCGATCCGGCGTTCAACCGCCGCCTGTGGGAAGACGGCCTGCCGGGCTTCTTCGTCTACCACCCCGTGCAGCGCAGCAAGCCCGGAGCGACCGTGCTGCTGCGGCATCCGACCGACAGCAACGCCTACGGCAAGCGACCGATCGCGGTCGTCAGCGCCTTCCCGCGTGGCACCACGTTCTTCCTCGCCACCGACGAGACGTGGCGATGGCGCAATCCGTACGCCGAAACCTACATGGACGCGTTCTGGCGCAACGTCGTGCGCTACCTGGCCCAGGGCCGTCTGCAGCGTCGCAACGATCTGCTGGAGCTGACGGTCGACAAGAGCCTGCTCGAGACCGGCGACAAGGTCCGCGTGCAACTGCGGGTGCACGACGCCGAACTGCAGCCGTCGGTCGCCGCCGAGCAGCCGATCTTCCTGCGCGACCAGAAGGGCAACACCGAGAAGCGCGTGCTGCGGTCGATCCCGAACGAACCGGGCGCCTACCAGGCGAGCTTCACGATGGCCGACCCCGGCGCGTACAGCTTCCTGGTGTTCGCCAACAGCAACCCCGCCGACTCGGTGCTCGCCCGCGAAGATGTGCTGGTGCGCGTGCCCGACAAGGAGATGTCGGACAGCAGCCAGGACCAAGAGACGTTGCGCCGCATCGCGGCCGCCAGTGGCGGCCCCGAAGGCGCGGGTCGCTACGTGTTCCTCGCCGACGCCAAAGACCTGGCGCGGGACTTCGCGAACCGGAAGTCCTACGAGAGCCGCGAAGACACCCGCACGCGACCGGCCTGGGACACCCTCTGGTCGCTGCTGCTGCTGCTGCTGGTGCTCAGCACGGAGTGGCTGCTGCGCAAGCGCGCACGGCTCGCCTAGCCGTGGTGCGTCGTGGTGCGGATGCCAGAGCCAGCATGCCCCCGTCGGGTCACTTCCTGACATGAAGACTCCCACCACACCGTGTTCGACCCCGGCAACTCCACCCGCCAAAGGCACCATGGTTCCCTCGACGGGGGTGGCGTGCCAGCGCCGCGGTGACTCGCCGCCAGTCGCGCTCCCCGATCATCCGATGCACAATGTCAGAATGCATTTGCACGCCGTTGCCGACACCACGATGCGCGCCGCCCGCGCGCTCTGCTTCGGCCTGCCGGCGTTGCTCGGGGGGCTCGATGCACGCGCCCAGCGGGTGCCAGAGCGCGTGGTGTCCAAGCCGGTCGACTTCGCCACGAGTCAGGACGACAACCTGTTCTCGCTCGTGCGTTCCCAGGATCACATCCACGAGTGGGAGATGGGCCTCGCCGAACTCGAGGCGGGCCAGCACAAGGCGGCCGTCGAACGGCTGCATCGACTGCTGCAGATCGAGAACTCAGGCGTCGTGCCCGTCGCACCTGGCCGATTCCTCGGCTTGCATGTGGCCGTCGTCACGACCATGGCCAACCTCTCGCCCGCAGCGGCGGAAGAGTACGAAGCACTCGTTCGCCGGGAAGCCGGCGGACTCCTCGACCGGTCTTTGCACGAACTCGAAGTCGACCAGCTGACCCTGCTCGCCCAGCGGTTCCCGACCGCCACCATCGGCCGGCGGGCCCGCCTTCGCCTTGGCGACCTCGCCTTGGAGGCCGGGGACGGCATTGGTGCAACCAATCACTTCCGCCGCGCCCTCGATGCGATGCCGATCGGCAGCGACGACGAACGCCGAACGGCCGAACGACTGCACTGCGCCACGGTACTGGTCGACCCCAGAACGGCACGCGCCAGTGCCGCCGAGCAACATCTGGCCGCGCCTGGCAGCGACGTGTTGACGACGCTGCCGCCGAGCAGTGATCCGAACAGCTATCCAGCCTACGGTGGCGGCAGCGACGGCCGCACGCCGATGGCGTCTCCGGCCGGCCACCCCGAGGAGCCCTGGAGCGAGGAGATCGCCGCACCGGGGTTCGAACGGCGCGAGATCGGCCAGTTCGCGATGTTCGCGGTCGGCGACCTCGACGGCATCTGCGTGAACACGGGCCGCGAAGTCGTCTGCTTCGACCCGCTGCGCAAGTCGATCGCCTGGGTCTCGCCGGCACCCATGCGCGAACTCGACCAGAACTCGTACAGCGGCCAGGACGAGTACCGGGACCAGATCAACCACGACATGGTGCTGGCGGCGGCGTGCGGCGACGACCTCGTCATCGCTGCCCTGCAGGTGCCCGAGAAGTCCGTCAACGTCGACTTCCAGGCGAGCTTCCGCATCATCAGCAAGATCCCGCAGCGCCGCCTGTTCGCGTTCTCGCGCCGCACGGGCAAGCTGGTCTGGTCGCACTACGACGAACTCGAAGGCCCGCGCACCCGGCGCTTCCGCGGCCACGATGCGTGTGGCCCCCCGCTCGTGGTCGGCGACACCGTCTACGCACCGGTCCACGACCGCTCCGGCGCAATCGCCTTCTCGGTGGCGGCCTACGACCTTCGCACGGGCCAGCCGAAGTGGAAGCACCTCGTCTGCAGCAGCCAGCAGGACGTGAACATGTTCGGCAACGCGCGCATGGAGTTCGCCGCGTCGCCCCTCTGCCTCGCCGACGGGGTGATCCATGGCGCCACCAACCTCGGCGTGGTCTACGCGCTCGACGCCGCGACCGGCCGGGTGCGCTGGATCACGTCGTACGAAGTGGTGAACATGCCACGCGCCATGCTGCAAGGGCAGGCCGAGCGCCGCGTCTACTTCGCGAACAACGCGCCCGTGGTCGCGGCCGGCATCGTCTGCTGCACACCCCTCGATTCCGCGTTCGTGCTCGGCCTGGATGCCGAGTGCGGACGCCTCTGCTGGCGATTGCCCGCGGAGGCCGCCGTCGGCGGTACCGAGAACCGGGTGGTGTGGCTCGCCGGCACCCTCGACGACGAGTTCGTGCTGGCCGGCAGGGGTGCCATCGCGGTGCGGGCCAGGCCCGAAGGCTCGATCGGTACGCAGGCGCAAGTGCGACAGCTCGTGCGGCCCGAGCAACTCACGGAACGTGGCGACGACCGCATCCACCCGCGGCCGGCCGTCACCGCGGACCATGTCTGGTTCGCGCGCAACGACCGCATCTTCGGCTTCGACCGCGCCGGCACCGCCATCGCCAGGGACCGCCAGATCGAGGCGAAGCCCTACCAGCCCGGCAACC
>JAYUCN010000587.1:0-4021 GCA_043740335.1 Planctomycetota bacterium | reverse complement strand
CCGTCGCGCGCAAGGTCGCGCTCAAGATCATCAAGCTCGGCATGGACACCCGCCAGGTGGTCGCACGCTTCGAACAGGAGCGGCAGGCGCTGTCGATGATGGACCACCCGAACATTGCGCGCGTGCTCGACGCCGGCGCCACCGAGACGGGCCGTCCCTACTTCGTGATGGACCTCGTCAAGGGCGCGCCCATCGTCGAGTACTGCGACAAGAACAGCCTGCCGATCGACGACCGGCTCGAACTGTTCGCGCAGGTCTGCCACGCCATGCAGCACGCACACGGCAAGGGCATCATCCACCGCGACCTCAAGCCGTCGAACATCCTCGTCGGCACGCAGGACGGCCGCCCGCAGACCAAGGTCATCGATTTCGGCATCGCCAAGGCGACGTCCGGCAAGCTCACCGACAAGACGCTGTTCACCGAGCACGAGCAGGTCATCGGCACGCTCCCATACCTGAGCCCCGAACAGGCCGAAGGCTCGCTCGACATCGACACGCGCACCGACATCTACTCGCTCGGCGTGTTGCTCTACGAGCTGCTGACCGGCAGCACGCCGTTCGACAAGAACACGATCAAGGACGCTATGTACGGTGAGGTCCAGCGCATGATCCGCGAGGTCGAACCGCCGAAGCCCTCGACCCGGATCCACGCCTCCCGGGCAACGCTGGCCAGCATCTGCGCACACCGCCGCACCGAGCCCAAACGCCTCGGCACACTGGTGCGCGGCGAGCTCGACTGGATCGTCATGAAGGCGCTCGAGAAGGATCGCTCGCGGCGCTACGAGACCGCGAACGGCCTGGCGATGGACATCCGTCGCTACCTCGCCGGGGAGGCCGTGCTCGCAGCACCACCGAGCGCCGTCTACCGGTTCCGCAAGTTCGTGCGCCGCAACAAGGCCACGGTGACCGCCGGCGTCGCTGTCGCGATCGCCCTGCTGATCGGCGTCGTCGGCTTCGCCTGGCAGGCGAACATCGCGCAGCGCGAACGCGACACCGCCGTGGTCGCCCAGGACTCCGAGGCGCAGGCGCACGCGAAAGCCGATCTGCTGGCCGCGTCCGAGAGCAGGCAGCGACTGATCGCGGAGAGCAACGAGCGAAAGGCTGCCGCCATCAACCAGTTCCTGCTCGACATGCTGGGCTCCGCGAACGTGCGTGAGCTCGGGCGGGAGGTCAAGGTCGCACAAGCGCTCGACCGGGCCGCCGCTGGTGTCGGCAAGTCCTTCTCGGATCGACCCGACGTCGAGGCCGCGGTCCGCCAGATCGTCGGCCGGACTTACTTGTCGATCGGCATGCTCGACCAGGCCGCCATGCAGATCAACGCCGCCCGCGATCTCGTCCGCGACACCCACGGCGAAGCATCCGCCGAGTTCGCTCACACCCTGAACGACCTCGGCGAATGGCAGCGACAGAAGGGCGAACTCACGGCGGCGGCCGAGTCGTGCCGCCGGGCCGGCGAGATCGCCCTGCAGGCCGAAGGCCCGGAGGCCGCGCTCACGCTCGAGTCGCTGGTCGAGTACGCAAACATCCTGGTCCAGCTCCACCGCGAACCGGAGGCCGAAAAGATCCTGCGCAGCGCCCTCGCTGTGCGCACGCGCGTGCTCGGTCGCGAGCACGCGGACACGCAGATCACGATCAACAGCCTCGCCGTGCTCCTCCACAGCCAGAAGCGCCTCGACGAAGCCGAACCGCTCTATCGCGAGGCCACGGAGTCTGGTGCGCGGGTCCTGGGTGCCGAGCACCCGGACACGATCACGGCCCGCATGAACCTCGCGAGCATCCTGCGCTCGCGCGGCAACCTCGCCGAGGCCGAACCGCTCATGGTCGCGACCTACGCGAGCCTGAAGAAGGTGTTCGGCGAGTCGCACACCAAGACGGCGAGCGCCGCCTGGTCCCTCGCCGGGCTCTACAGCGACCAGGGCCGCTTCAAGGACGCGCTGCCGTTCTACGAAGAGTGCGTCGCCATCCGCCGCCGCGCCGAAGGCGAGAACACTGCAGGAGTGGCCGAAGCCAAGCTGGAACTCGGCCAGACACTCAGCCGCCTGGGCGAACACGCGCGCGCGGTCACGGTGCTGCGCGAGGTCGTCGCGATCAGGACGAAGAGCCGCGGGCCCGAGGACAAGAGCACGCTGGACGCACGCCTGGATCTCGCCAACACACTCGCCCGATCGGACGGCAAGGCAGAAGCCGAAACGATGCTGAAGGAACTGCTCCTGGTGTGTCCGCGCGAACTGGGCGAAGACGACCCGCTCTCCATCATTGCGACCAACAGCTACGCGGTGCTGCTGCTCGGCCTCGACCGCTATGCAGACGCCGAGCCGTACCTGAAGAAGGCTCTCGAAGTCGGCCGCGACGCCGAGGGCGAAGACCACCAGCACACCATCATCACCCAGCTCAACTTCTCGGTCGCGGTGCGCGAACTCGGGCGGCTCGACGAAGCGGAGGCGCTCGGCCGCGACGCCCTCGAGCGCTTCACGCGCGTGTTCGGCAGCAAGCACCCCAATACCGCGACCGCCCACACCGACTACGCCGAGACGCTCATGAAGCTCGGCCGCAACGACGAAGCCAGGAAGGAACTGATCGAAGCCATCGCCATCAAGAAGGCCGCGGTCGGCGACCAGAACCCCGCGTTCGCCGGCGACGCGATGATCCTCGCCAGGTTGCTGCTCGACACGGGCCACGCCGACGACGCCGAGCCGATCCTGCGCGAGGTCGTGGCGGTCTACGCGCAGGCCCGCAACGTCAGCGACCGGCGCAAGGCGAACGCGCGCGTCGAACTCGGCCGCTGTCTCTGGTTGCAGCACCACTTCGCCGATGCCGAGCCGCTGCTCGTCGACAGCCACCCGCTGCTGGTGGGTGCGCTGCCCACGGGGCAGCGCGACGTGCGGCGCGCCGAGCGCTACCTCGCCGAGTTCTACGCGGCCTGGAATGCCGCCGAGCCCAATGCGGCCCGCGCCGCCAAGGCCGCGGAGTGGCAGGCGAAGCTGGAGGCCATGCAGACGCCGACCACGAACCCCGTCCCCAAGAAGCAGTGAACGCCTGCGTTCACCGCCATGCCTTGCGCGGACTCGTCAGAACGTCAGCGTGTAGGACTGCGTCAGGACGAACGGACCTGGAACCGCGAAGAGGCCGAGCCCGCACGGGTCGATGACGACCGCCTGGGTCGACAGCGTGGCATTCGTGCACGGCGGGCCGGTGAAACTGGGAATGGGCAGCGACAGGGCGAGCACACCTGCGGAGTTCACGGTAATCACCGCGGAGAAGGCGATGCCGCACCCCGCCGCCAGACTCATGTCCAGCGACTGGTTGCTGCCGCCGCACGCGGTCGCAGGAATCGGGGGCAAGCAGGCGTTGGTGGGGCCACCGAGGGAACACACGAGGCAGGGGCAGAAGTTGAACAGCACGAGGACGATGCTGCCGACCGGCGCCGAGGCCGCGAGCGTCAGCGTGAGGCCACCACCCGGGAAGCAGAGGGTCGTGCACGAGGTCGATCCCGAGCCGAGGCCGTTGATCGTGTAGTCATTGATGCCCACGACGCCGGTCGTCTGGGCGGGTGCGGTGCAGACTGCGAGGAAGGCAACGAGTGGCAAGAAGAAGGTGCGCATGGTCGGGAAGGTGCAGGGCATGGAAGGAGTGTCCCGGACCACCCGGAACCGATCCGCTCAACATCCCCAACCTTGCAGTGCCCGTCAACCCGCCTGCCTTCCGCCTGCCGACCATGCTCACGAAGAAGCTCCAGCACGGAGTATCGTGCCCCGCCCGTGAAGTGCCGCACGGCCCTCGGCTAGCCACCATGACCGACCCGAACCACGACCAGCTGCGCCGCCTCTTCGATCGCGCGATCGAATTGCCCACCGCAGCACGCCGCACCAGGCTCGGTCGCTAGGCGTTCCCGCGCGATTCAGTTGCCATCGCAGCTTCTCGAGCGAGCTTCGCCCGCGAGAACCGGAACTTCCGGATCGTCCATTCGGTGCCGAACAGGATGCCCATCAGGATGTAGGCGATCAGGCCGTTGTAGCAGGTC
>JAYUCN010000586.1:0-4022 GCA_043740335.1 Planctomycetota bacterium | reverse complement strand
CATCGTCGAGGCCCCCGGCCATGTGCCACAACATGCGCAGGAAGTTGATCTGCGCCATGTTCATGGCGCGGCCGACGAGCGCCTGGGTCGGGGCGCGGAACGGGAACGTCGCCTGGTCGGTGGCCACGAGTCGATCCACCAGCGTGTCCAGGCCCCGGCGCTTGCCGAGCAGCATCTGTTCCTGGAGCGGCGACGGGTAGCGCGCGAGCAGTTCGCCGAACAAGGTGAGGCTGTGCAACTGCTGGTCGATCGCCACGAGCGAGGCCTCGGCGTCGGGCGTAGCGACCCGTGCCAGCGCCTGCCGCACCTGGGCCACGAGCTCGAGTTCCTCGGGCTGCAGCGGATGCTGGCGACTCGGGTCGCGATCGGGCGTCGGCATCGACGCATCTTGTCCGGGCAGCTGGACTGCGTCTACGCCCTTACCCGGCGCGCGACGTCGGCGAGTGGTACCGACACCTGCTCGCCGCTCGTCAGGTTCTTGAGCGCCACGGTCCCTGCCGCCACTTCGTTCGCACCGAGGATCGCCGCGAACGGTGCTTGGATCGTGTTCGCGTACTGGAGCTGCTTGCCGAGCGGCGGCGCGTCGGCATACACCTCGACGCGCAGACCCTGCGCGCGCAACGTCGTCGCCACGCCGATGGCCACCGCCGCGGGCACGTCGCTCATACGGCACAACAGGACCTGCGGGCCGATGCCGAGCGGCGGGAACATCTGGCGGTCTTCCATGACGAGCAACACGCGCTCGAGCCCCAGCGAGAAGCCGACCGCCGGCACCTGCTGGTTCTTGAACATGCCGATGAGGTTGTCGTAGCGCCCGCCACCGCCCATCGAGCCCGAGAGGCCCGCACAACTGATCTCGAAGATCGGGCCCGTGTAGTAGCTGAGGCCGCGCGCGAGCGTCGGGTCGAACGTGAGGTGCACCGCGGCCGGCCCGCTTGCCGCGTTCGCGAAGAGTTCCTGCAGTTCGCGCGCCCCGACCGCCGCCGGGCCATCGCCCGCCGCCAACCCGGCCAACGCGCCGGGCTGCTTGCAGCGCTCGAGAATCGTCAGCAGCGCGTCCGTCTGCACCGCTGGCACGCCCTTCGCCGCGAGTTCGCTGCGTACACCATCGACGCCGACCTTGTCGAGCTTGTCGAGCACCACGAGGGCGAGTGACTCAGAGGCCGAGGCGATCCCGGCCTCGGCAACGAGCGCGCGCAGCAGTTCGCGATGGTTCACGAGGATGCGGAAGTCCGTGAAGCCGAGCTGCTGCAACACGACCGCCACCGCACCGCAGACTTCGGCGTCGGCAACGAGGCTCTTGGTGCCCGTGATGTCGACGTCGCACTGCCAGAACTCGCGGAAGCGCCCCTTCGCCGGCCGGTCGGCGCGCCAGACCGGCTGGATCGCGTAGCGCTTGTAGAACACCGGCAGGTCGCGGTAGTTGGCGACCACGCGCGCTAGCGGCACCGTGAGGTCGTAGCGCAGCCCTTCGTCGGCGAGGTCGAGTTCACTCGGTGCGCCCGCTTCGAGCGCACGCTGGAGCTTGTCGCGACGGTGCAGGATCCGGTAGAGCAACTGGTCGCCTTCGGGACCGTACTTGCCGAGCAGCGTGCTCAAGTTCTCGATCGTCGGCGTCTCGAGTGGCACGAAGCCGAACGACTCGTAGACGCGCTGCACCACCGCGAGCACGTGCCGCCGCTGCACGACCTCGGGGGCCAGGAAGTCGCGCATGCCGCCCGGCGGCTTCGTGGAGATGGTCTGGCTCATCGCGAGCGCAGGTGTAGCCGCCGGTGCGCACGAAGCCAACGCACGGATCCGGCGGATTCCTTGCACCCGTTGCGACGGTCTCGCCACTCAGCACCTCAGCACCGGCCCCGATTGCCAACGGACCAGGAGGACATAGGATGTCATGCGAACGCACCCGACCATGCCCGCAGCGAACATGCCCGCAGCGAAGCTCACCTACGCGGACTACCGACGCCTGCCCGACGACGGCCAGCGCTACGAGATCCTCGACGGGCAGGTCGTCGTGAGTCCGTCAGCCGGCAGCAGCCATCAGGGCATCCAGGCGGCCTTGTCGAGCCATCTGTTCCGGAGGATCCAGGAGCGGCGCCGCGGCCGGGTCTTCAGCGACCTCGACTGCGAACTGGCTCCCCACGACATTGTGCGGCCCGACCTGCTCGTCGTGTTGCCGGCCCACCAAGGCCGCATCACCGAGACCCACGTCGTCGGCACCCCGGACCTCGTCGTCGAGATCCTCTCGCCCGGGAACGCAGCTCGCGACCGTTCGAGCAAGAAGCGCCGCTACGAAGCCGCGGGCACACCCGAACTCTGGCTCGTCGACGGCAAGAAGCGCACGGTCACGCAGTTCGTGCACGACGGGAAGCACTTCGGTCCCGCCGCCGTGCACACCTCGACGATCCGCCTCGCCATCCTGCCCGAGGTCGAGATCCCGCTGGCCGAAGTCTGGTAACGGTCGACGGTTGATCTGCAGGAACCCGCGCGCGCCGCTGGTGACGGCGTGGAGGTTGCGGGCTCGTTACGAACGCAATGTGTAGCCGCCAGTAGCTCGGGGACTCTCCAGATCGCTGCAACCGCGGATGCGTCGCTTGCCACTCTGCATCGAGCCCGATTGCCAACGGACCAGGAGGACATAGGATGTCATGCGAACGCACGCGACCATGCCCGCAGCCAAGCTCACCTACGCGGACTACCTGCGTCTGCCCGACGACGGCCAGCGCTACGAGATCCTCGACGGGCAGGTGGTCGTGAGTCCGTCTGCCGGCAGCAGCCACCAAGGAATACAGGCAGTACTCTTGTACCACTTCGTGGCGAGAATTCAGCGACGACGTCGTGGCCGCGTCTTCGGCGACCTCGACTGCCACCTGGCGGAGCACGACATCGTGCGCCCGGACTTGCTCGTCGTTCTGCCGGCTCACAAGGGTCGCATCACCGAGACCCACATCGTCGGTACGCCCGACCTCGTCGTCGAGATCCTCTCCCCCGGAAACGCCGCCCGCGACCGCTCGCAGAAGAAGCACCGATACGAAGTCGCCGGCACACCCGAACTCTGGCTCGTCGACGGCAAGAAGCGCACGGTCACCCAGTTCGTGCACGACGGGAAGCGCTTCGGTCCCGCCGCCGTGCACACGACCTCGATCCGTCTCGCCATCCTCCCCGAGGTCGAGATCCCGTTGCCTGAAGTCTGGTGACGTGCTCGCGGTGCTGACGTGCCAGGAGGGGCCCGCGCGAGTACCGTGCGGCGATGCCCTCGATGTCGATCGTCCGCGCGACGCTGCTGGCCGTTCTCGCCCTTGCCTGTCCGCCATCGTTTGCAGCCGCCCAGGTTGCACCTGCTGCGCCCAACGCCACCAGCCCACAGGGTCCGACCAACCCCGTTGCTCTCGATGCCACGACCGTGGCGGCGCTCGAACGCTTGTCGACGCTGCTCGCCGAGAAGCGCGCGCAACGCGACGAGGCGCGCAGCCGGAACGACCTCACCGCCGCGGCCGCCCTCGAGGCCGAACTGCGCGACCTGGGCTGGCAGTTCGCCGGCCTCGCCTCGCACCTCGACGTGCAGGACTTCGAGGCGCCGCAGAAGCGCCAGTTCGACCTGCAGCAGGAGTTCGAACAGCTCATCCGCCCGTTGCTGACGACGCTCAAGGACGCCACCGAGGAACCCCGCCAGATCGCCGACCTGCGCTCGCGCATCGAGCTCCTGCAGCAGCGCCAGCGCACGGCCCAGGACGCGCTCCGCGCCGCCGAACGCACGCGCGACGCGCTGCCGGCAGGCAGCCAGGCGCGCGCCGAGGCAGATCGCGAGCTCGCCCAACGCTGGCGCCCCGCGCTCGAGCAGTTGCGTGGCGAGGTGCTGGTGCTCAACGCGCGCCTGCTCGCTCGCACCGAGTCGCGGCAGTCGCTCGTCGAGAGCCTCACGCAGGTGGCCAAGAACTTCGTGCAGAGCAGCGGGCTCAGCCTGCTGCTCGCCGTCGGCGTCTTCGTCACCGTGGTCTTCGGTCTGCGATTCCTGTGCAACCGCC
>JAYUCN010000585.1:0-9742 GCA_043740335.1 Planctomycetota bacterium | reverse complement strand
CGACAGCGGGCTCATGAGCACGCACGGCGCCACGCGGGTAAGCAGCCCCGGAATCTCCGCGAGCAGCCGTCGCACGGGCTTGTGCCGGCGCTGCTTCTTGATCTCGCGTTCGAGGATGCCGAGTTCACTGCTCGCCACCTGCGTGTCGCGCACCTGCGGCAGTTGCGCACAGAGGCGCGCAACGACGACTTCTGCCGCGAGCCGGATCGCCCGCTGGTCGAGTTCGGCGAACTTCGCGATGGCGCGCTCGTGCTCCTGGCCACGGAACCGCGCGAGCAGCGGCTCCTTCTCATGCACGGTGTCGAGCCAGTCCTCGAGGAACGTGCGGCGGAACGCCGACTGCAGTTCGTCGGTGCGCAGTTCGCCGTGCGCGTGCGCCTGCACGAGCGGGCCCCCCGCGCGCGCAGTCGCGGCGGCCGCGGCACCGACGTAGGCGCAGTGTTCGCGCAGCCGCGGCAAGGCACCGAGCCAACGCGTCACGCGCGCAGCGACATTCGGCAAGTAGCCGGCGACCGTGGCGCCGCCGAACGCGAGGTCGACGTCGAGCAGGAGCAGCGTGTTCACGGTCTGCCCCACGGCGACGAACTCGTCGTGAGCGAACTGCAGCGCTGCGAACTGCTTGCCCGGCGCGTCCGCCCCATTGGCGATCCCATCGAGCTGCGCCGCGACAGCGTGCAGAAGCTGCGCATCGGGGACCAAGGCGCCGGGCACGATCCGCACGAGGAGCGCCCGCAGATCGCGCACCCACCCTAGCCACGCATCGACCTGCGCCCAGTCGGCAAAACCATCGCGCCACGCGGGTCCCAGCAACACCGCGACCGCAGTGCTGGCAGCGAGCGTGCGTTCCTCGGCGCGCACACGCAGCGCTTGTTCGAGATCCTCGTGCACCGACCTGGCCGAGCCCGGCTTGCCGCCGGCACTCACCGCGGCGAGCTCCACGCGCGGTCCCCGCACCCGCCACCAGCGCAGCACGAAGAACGCATCGACCGCCCCGCGGAACGTCGTCGCCAGACGATCGAGGTCGAGTGCAAGCAGGTCCCGCCGCCACCGCGGTGCGAGCAGTGCCCACCATGCATCGCGCTTCTTGCCGACCATCGACACGTTCGCGACTTCCTGCTCGATCCTCTGCCAGTCCGGAACGCGCAGCAGAGCCGACGGCGGCAGCGACGTGGCGCGCATGAGGCGCGCGATATCGAGCAGCAGTTCGAACTGCGCGCGGCTCGGACCGGCTTCGCCGAACACGCAATCGAGCCCGAACGCCGCGGCCATGGCCGAGGCCGCCGTCGCCATGCCCGCCGTCGCACGCTGCATGCGCTCTGCGGCCGGCGCGACCTCGCGCAGAAGCGCCGGCGTCCAGTCGCTGCGGCGCACGCCCCACCACGGTTCGTGCGCGGGCACCCCGAGTGCTTGCGCCGCCGCCGCGAGGTCATCGACCGCTGCTCCGGCCGCTGCGACCTCGGCTGGCGTGCCACGCAGCAGGTCCGACATGACCACGCGCTTGCTGCCACGCAGCGCCACGAGGCTCGCCATCGCGCCGAACACCGACACGTCATGCTCACGACGTCGATGCAGGGCCAGCACGAACTCGTTCAAGCGCTGCCGCTGCTGCTGCAACTCCGCCGCGAGCTTCGCCCACTCCGCAGGCTCGCGGCGCGAGCCGAGATCGAGCGCGCGGGCCAACTGTGCGAGCACGGCCTTCGGCCCGCTCTTGCTCGAATGCAGTTCGAGGCAGAAGGCGCCGAGGCCCACTTCGTCGAGGCGGCGCTGCACGACTTCGAGCGCGGCGCGCTTCTCGGCGACGAACAGCACGCGCTTCCTGTTCGCGAGCGACTGCGCGATCAGGTTCGTGATCGTCTGCGACTTGCCGGTGCCGGGCGGCCCTTCGAGCACGAACGTGCGACCCGCGGCACCCGCGAGCACCGCCGCGAGCTGCGAGCTGTCAGCGTCCTTCGGGCAGAAGACGGAGCCGGGGTCGAGGTCGTCGAGCTCGTCGCGCGCCTGTTCGGGCGCGTCCTGCACGAACGTGGCGCCGGGCGTCTCGACGAGGTGCCGCAGCACGGGGCTCTGGAGCAGCCCTTCGCGTGCCGAAAGGTCGAGCCACATCAGATACTTCGTGAACGAGAAGAAGGCGATGCAGGCGGTCGTCTCCACTTCCCAGCGCGGCATCGCCACGGCGGCGACGCGGAACGCATCGAGCACGGCGCGCACGTCGACGCCGTGGTCGTCCTCGGGCGGCGTGTCGCCGATCGCGACGCGCAGGTCGTGGTCGCGCTGCAGCATCTGCAGCAGGGTCTGGTTGAGGCGCGGCTCGGCGTCGTCGAGCACGAAGCGGAAGCCGTCCTGCACCGTACTGCGTTCGACGACGAGCGGCAGCAGCAGCAGCGGTGCTCTGCGCGGCTTCTGCGACTGCGGCGACTCGAACCAGTTCAGGAAGCCGATCGCGAGGTAGAGCGTGTTGGCGCCGCTCTCTTCGAGCGAGGTGCGCGCGTGGCGGAAGATGTCGACGAGGCGCGTGTCGAGGTCGTCGGGGTCGTGGTCGGCCCGCAACCGGCCGGCCTGCAGTTCCGCGGCGAGATACTCGCGCATGACGTCCTTGCCACTGCGCTGCTCGGCGAGTTCGAGGTTGCGCGGATCCTGGCCGGGCTGGCCGACCGACGGGCGCGCGTGCACGCGGATGCGGCCGCCCTGCTGCAAGCGGTTCTCGAGCGCTTCGAGGTCGTGCGCACAGAGGCGGATCGACTTCTTCGTCTCGGCAAAGTTGAGGAGCCGGTTCCACAACGACAGGTCGAGTAGCTTGCTCTTCCAGTGTTCAAGGCGGTCCTTCGGTGGTGCTGGCGGCGGCGGCGGTGCCGGTGTGGGTTCGGGCTGCGCCTCGCGGCCGCGCGGGGATGGTGTGTTCGCTGCGGGCGCGCTGACCGCCGGACCGTCCGGAACGGCGACGAACGCCTGCGTGCGCGGCGGCAGCGGCTGGATTCCCGCGCGGCGCGCGGCCGCGATGTCGATCGCACCGACGAACGCGGCGTCGTCGCCGAGCTTCTTGCGCGCGGTTGCCTGGGCAGTCGCGAACGGTGCGGGCGCACCGCACGCGAGCGTGCACTCGACGACCGCGATGGTGCCGAGGTCGCAGCGCTTGCGCAGCTCGACGCCGAGTGCGAGCCACGGCTCGGGCGTCGAGCCTTCGTGCAACCAGACGCCGACGAACGCGTGGTCCTGCTGCAGCACGACGAGCGCATGCAGGCCCGCGTGTTCGAGCACGGCGGCATAGAGCAGCACGACGTCGAGGCACGTGGCGAGGCGGTCGCCGAGCACCTGCTCCGGCGTGCGCACCTTCTGCCCCGTGCGTTCGAAGCTCGGCGGCGGATTCACGTAGGTGATGCCGCGCGTCGCGATCGTGTCGTGCACGGCGGTGAGGATCGCCAACGCGCGTGCCGGATCGCGACTCTGGTAGCCATCGAGTGCGCTGCTGCCGGTCTGCCGCTGCAAGCGCGCGCCGACGTCGCGCAGCACGGTCGCGAGCACGGGGTGGTTCGGCTGTACGAACGCCGCGAGCAGAGCGGGCAACACCGTGATGCCGGGCCATTCGTTGTAGGCGAGCACTTGGACGTCGGCCGTCGCCACGGCGAGGGTCTCGGCGCCGCGTGCGACGGTGACGCGCAGCTCAGCGCGCTGGCGTTCGACCAGGTTCGCGAGCGCCTGGACGCCGAGCCGCGGATCGAGCTTCGTCAGTGCGAACGTGCCGCCTGCCGGCACTGCGGCGACGAGCACGACGAGCGGTCGCACGAGCCCGGGCGCGAGTTCGATCGTGACCTGCAGGTCGACGATTGTTTCCGTGCCGCGGTTCTGCAGCGTGATCTCGTGCAGCCACGGCACTGCACTCTGCTGCATCGCGTAGCAGAGGCGCGCTTCGTGGCGCAGTTCGATCGAGAGACTTGCGGTCACCGGCCCTCGCGTCGATGCAGTGTCCAACCTTCGACGTGCTTCCACGACAGCAACTGTGCACCGCCCGCCATTGCAGCGGCCAGTGGTTCGAGGAACCTGCGCATCTCGCGGCCCACGTCCGGAAGCGAGATCGACCGGTGCTCCGCATCTGGCATGGTGCGGAGGTATGCGCGCCATCTCTGTCCGAGAGCTGCGTCGTCGTAGAAGTCCTCGGTCAGCACTTCCGCAACGAGCGTCATGTCAGTGCGGCGATGTGCGAATGTTGCGCGCACGGCACGAGTCAGCAGTTCGCCCGCGAACTCGCATCGGCCGGCCAGCATTGCCAGGTCGCGGAAGTCCTTCATGCGGCTGTTCGCGCGGCCGAGGCGGACGAGCGCTTCGAACTTCTCGGCAACCACCGTTTCCAGCGGGTAGGCGCGCAGACGGGGTGCGTCCAACGGCAACAGGGTCGGCAGTGTGGCTTCGCTCGCCGGTGGTGTGATCACGTCGCCGAAGCCGACATCTACCTGCAGCGAGATCCGTGCCTTGCCAAGCCACACGGTCATCGTGATGCGCACGCCCCCGTCGTCCTGCGTCGTGCGAATCGGCAGCGCTGTCACGGTCTCGGCATCGAACCGCAATGCGTCCTCAGGGCACGCAATGTCGCAGACCTCGCAGAAGATCCGGCGCATCCGTTCCGGAGAGGCGTCGCCGAAACCCTCCAGGTCGATGTCCCTGGTCGGTCGGTAGAGCTGATCCTTCCAGAGCAGGAACAGCATCGCCCCCTTCAGGATGAAAGCGCTTGCATGCGCCGAACTGCCGAGTCGATACAGCAGCCGCTCGGCACCATAACGAAGCAAGGTGAGCTGGAAGTCCTCGGCACGAGCGCGCGCGCCGTCGAGCAAGCGGCGATGGATGGAGGCAGCGAGGTTGGTCAGCGGCTTCTTCATGCGCCGAGAGCCTCGAGTGCGGTGCGAAGCTTGCTGGCGGAACCACAGGCGGTCGCCACCCGCAGCAGTGCCGACGGAGTCGTGCGGCGTGCACGAAGCACCTCGCGCAGGGCCTCGAGCGCCGTCTCCCGGTCGATCAGACGTGACAGCCGAAAGCAGTCGACGACCGTTCTCGCGGGGCTCGTGATGTGGATCGGGACCCCATCGATGCGGATCGCTTCCACGCCCGCGGTCATCAGGTGACCGGAGAAGCGCACGACGCGGAGTCTGGCGATCTCGGCCTTTGGCACACGCATCCCGTGTGGGATTGCGATCCAGACTTCCGGGGAAAGGCGCGTGCCGATGCCGTGCACCTGCAGTGCGGTCAGGAGGCACACGACTCCTCGCGGGATCCGGGCACAGACTGCCGCAAGCGTGTAGTGCTCGCTCGATGGTGCGGCTGCGAGGCGATAGAGACCGCGGGCGACCTTCTCGACGCGTCCCTCGCGCACGAGGCGACGGAGTGTCGGTTCGGTAACGCCGATCGAATCGAGATCGACCGGCCGGAAGAAGGACCCGAGCCCTGCGCGTCGCAGCTGAACTGCCGTCAGAGCCTTGGAGGTCGCCATGGTGGAGAACGTCTACATCATGACGATCGATGTGGACATTTTCCACCGTCGCTGCGCGCGGTGGCGCGCAGTTCGACCTTCGCGAATGCCTGCAGTCGAGCCGTCAGAACATGCGACGTCTCAATGCCGCGCCGTTGGTCGCAGCCGTCAGGTCGATTAGCGTCGACCGGCGCCCCGCATGATCCGCTTCCACGACGTCTCGAAGAGCTACACGCAGGGCGCTCGCCAGGTCGAAGCACTCGCGCACGTCACGCACACGATCGCGCGCGGCGAGTTCGTCGCGGTGATGGGGCCGAGCGGATCGGGCAAGTCGACGTTCCTGCACCTCGCGGCCGGGCTCGATCTGCCGACCGCGGGCGAGCTCTTCATCGACGGTGCGGCGACGCACACGATGAACGACGACGAACTGACGCACCTGCGGCGCGACCGCGTCGGTCTCGTGTTCCAGTTCTTCAACCTCGTGCCGACGCTGACCGTGCTCGAGAACACGGCGCTACCGCTGCTGATCGCCGGCCACCGACTCGCGGCCGTGCGTTCGCGCGCCGAAGCCCTGCTCGAACGGGTCGGACTGCGCGACCGGCTGCCCCACCTGCCGGAAGAACTCTCGGGCGGCGAGATCCAGCGCGTCGCCATCGCGCGCGCTCTCGTCACCGATCCCGAAGTGCTGCTCGCCGACGAACCGACCGGCAACCTCGATTCGACGACCGGCGGCGAGATCCTGGCCCTGCTGGCGGCGACCGCGAAGGAGCGCACGGTCGTGATGGTGACCCACGACGCGCGCGCCGCGGCCATCGCCCAGCGGCGCATCGAGTTGCGCGACGGACGGCTCTGCGGATGACCGGCAACCTCGGCAACCTGCTGCGCTACCTGAGCGTCCGCCATCTGCGGCGCCACCGGCTGCGCACGCTGCTCGGCTTCTTCGCCGTGGCCCTCGGGGTCGCGCTCTTCGTCTCCGCCGACGTCGCCAACACGAGCGTCATCGCAGCGCTGGAGAGTTCAGGCCGCGAACTCGCGGGCCGCGCCGAATGGCAGGTGATGCGCGGGCACTCGCTCGGCATCGAGATCGACATGCTGCCGGTGGTGCGCGCCATTCCCGGTGTCACCGCCGCCCCCGTGATCCAGGCCAGCGCCGCGATGGTGGCACCGGCGAGAGCACCGCTGCTCGTGCTCGGCGTCGACTTCGCGAGCGACGCGATGCTGCGGCTGTGGCGACCGCCCGGTTCCGACCAGGCTGCCGCAGCACCCATCGATGCGACCGCGGTGTTCGCGACGCTCATGACGGAAAACGCCATCCTGCTGGCGCGTTCCCTGGCCGAACGCCACGGCATCGCGCGCGGCAGCGCGATCGAACTCGACACGCGCGCCGGCCGGCGCCGGTTGGTGGTCACCGGTCTGCTCGAGGATGCGGGCCCGGTGCGCGCACTCGGCGGTGGCCTCGGCGTGATCGGGATCGGCCTCGCCCAGCAGCTGTTCCGCAGCGAGGGCCTCGTCGATCGCATCGACGTCGCCGGTACCAGCCGCGAGACGCTCCTGGCGGCTTGTCCCGGCTGCGTGATCGAACCAGCGCAGCGCAGAGAACCGATGGTCGAGGACGGCCTCGTGCGCCTGCGCACGCTGGTCGCCGTCAGTTTGATCGCGGTGCTGGTCGGCATCTTCATCGTCTACAACACCGTGGCGGTCGCGGTCATCGAACGCCTGAAGGAGATCGGCACGCTGCGCGCGATCGGGGCAACACGCGGCGAGATCCAGCGCACGCTGCTGGTCGAGTGGGCGATCGTCGGGGCCCTGGGTTCGGTCGCCGGGGTCGCCGGCGGCTGGCTGTTGGCCAAGGCGCTGGTCGACTTCACGGCGGCGACCGTCAACGCGCTCGCACGCGTCGTCGAGGTGCGCACGATCGTGCTGGCTCCGACGACCATCGCCATCGGTCTCGTGCTCGGGGTGTCGGCGACGCTCGCAGCGGCCTGGTTGCCGGTGCGCCGCGCACTTCAGCATCCGCCGGTCGCCATCCTGCGCGCGCACGACTTCCGCCGCCACGAGTCGTACCGCTCGGTGTTCTGGTGCGGCCTTTCGTGCCTCGCCGCCGGCGCCTGGCTGATCTGGCTCCTGCGGCGCTGGATGACCGCCGGGCTCGTCTCCACGGGCCTGTTCTTCGTCGGCCTCGCACTGGTGCTGCCGCAGGTCACGATCTGGCTCGCGCGCCGCTGCCGGCCGCTGCTCGCGCGCCTCTGTCGTGTCGAAGGTTTCCTCGCCGCCGACAACACGGCGAAGTTTCCGCAACGCACGGCGCTGACCGTGGTCGCACTGAGTGGTGCCCTGGCGATGATGGTCGCGTCGGCGACGCTGATCGAGGGCTTCCGCACGGCCAGCATGCGCTGGCTCGACTACACGCTGCCGTTCGACCTCGCCGTCTCGTCGACCGACTTCTCGCGCGTTGTCTACGGCGGCGATGTCTTTCCTGCCGCGATCCAGGCCGAAGTTGCGCGGCAGCCGTGTGTCGCCGACTGCTATGGCGTGCGCGCCAGCTTCTGCGACGTCGATGGCCAGAACGTGATGGTGGTCGCCGTCGAGATGGCCGGGTTCGCGCGCGCGCAGGCGCTCCGCCCCGAACAGCCATCTCGGCGGCGGTTCGAGGAGCCCGCGATCCTGCAGGGTCTGCTGGGCGGTGACGCGCTGTGCGTCTCCGAGAACTTCGCGCATCTGTACGGTTCCCGCATCGGCGACACGGTGTCGGTCGCGACGCGGGCGGGACCGAGGCCCTTCCGCGTGCTCGCCGCGGTCGAGGACTACTCGTGGCCACGCGGCGTCGTGTTCATGGATCTGG
The DNA here is from genome assembly GCA_043740335.1 of Planctomycetota bacterium. Taxonomy (GTDB): domain Bacteria; phylum Planctomycetota; class UBA1135; order UBA1135; family UBA2386; genus DASVAL01. Next base: position 1,445 of record JAYUCN010000585.1, on the reverse strand, counting down.
CCGCCTACCGCCGGCTGTTCGACGACACGGCCGTGAACTACGTCGACGTGGTACTGCGCCCGGGCTTGCCGCGCGAGGACGCAAAGGCGCAGATCGTGCAGGCGCTGGGCGGCGCCTATTCGGTCTACGTGTTCTCGCGGTCCGACATCCAGCAGGTCGCCGGCCAAGCACTCGATCAGATGATGGCGCTGTCGAACGTGCAGGTGCTCATCGCGCTCGTGATCGGTTTTCTCGGCATCGTCAACACGCTGTGGATCTCGGTGCTGCACCGCACGCGCGAAGTGGGGCTGCTGCGCGCTATCGGCATGACGCGCGCCCAGGTCGCGCGCACCGTGGTGCTCGAAGCGCTGCTCATGGCGGCCGTCGGCGGCAGTGCGGGCATCGCGCTAGGACTCGGCGGCGGCTGGTATCCACTGCGCCTGTTCACGCAGCAGATGACCGGGTTTCCGACGCCGATGGTGGTGCCGTGGAGCCACGTCGCCGTGGCCGGCGGTCTGTCGCTGGTCATCGGCGCCATCGCGGCGTGGGCACCGGCAGCCCGCGCCGCGCGGCTCGATGTGCTGGAAGCGATCGGCTACGAGTGACGCGGGTGGCGAAGATGGCGCCCGGACGGCGCCGAGACCTGCGCGCTCTTGGATGGACACTGGACGGACTGGATGGACTGGATGGACTTGACGCCTTGCAGTCATCCCGGACGATTGGCACCCTTGGTCGCGGCCCTCGCACGCGTTCCCGACCTGCACTCCGCCTCCTGTCTGCCAGCCATGCTCCCGACTCGCCTCCAACGCCTCGCTTTCCTGCTTCCCGGTCTGGCATCACCCGCCCTCTCGCAGGGGTTCCAGCAGCTGATCGCACCGCTGGGGATCTCGGGAGTGTCCCACTCCACGAGTGAGTTCGGCAGCGGCGTGTGCGTCGCGGACTTCGACAACGACGGCGACGTCGACGTCGTCATTGGCGGTGCGTCCAACACGCCATTCCTGTTCTTCCGGAACGACGGCGGCCTGGTCTTCACCGACATTTCGACGGGGTGCGGGCTCGGCCTGTCTGGCGATGTGCTCTGCATGCAGGCAGCGGACATCGACAACGACGGCGACCTCGATCTCTTCGTCGGCAACCATCTGCAGCCGCCGAAGCTCTTCATCAACAACGGCAATGGGACCTTCTCGGAGCAGGCGGTGCTTCGCGGTCTCGTGCACACGACCGACAACTACGCCGCCTCGTTCGGTGACTACGATCGCGATGGTTGGATCGATCTCTACCTGGGCAACCGATTCGATGGCGGGGGTACGAATGGGCCAGAGGCCAACATCCTGTATCGAAATCTCGGCAACGGCTCGTTCGTCGACGTCACCGCAGCGTCCGGCACCGGCGGCAATCGGCCGACGTTCGTCGCGGTGTTCATGGACTTCGACGAAGACGGCTGGCCTGACATCCTCGAAGTGAAC
>JAYUCN010000584.1:0-4027 GCA_043740335.1 Planctomycetota bacterium | reverse complement strand
ACTGTTTGCGGTCGCCACCGACGAAGACATCGGGCGCGCATGGCCGAGGCTGATCGCGGGTCATCCTGATTTCATCAAGGTGTTCCTGGTCCACTCCGACGAATACGCCGCGCGCCGCGACGACGCCGAGCGATCGCCAAAACAGCGCGGCCTCGATCCGGCGCTGGTCCCTGCGATCGTCCAGCGCGCGCACGCCGCGCACCTTCGGGTATCGGCACACATCGAGAACGCACACGACTTCCACGTGGCGATCGCCGCCGGCGTCGACGACATCGCGCACATGCCGTTCGTCGAGGAAGAACACCGCGACAGCTACCGCCTCGACGAGGCCGATCTGCAGGCGGCCGCTGCGCGCGGCGTCACGATCGCGACGACGCTCGACTGGCTCGATGGAGCGAAGCCCGACGACCCGCGCCTCGAAGTCGTGCGAGACAACCTCGCGCGCATGCGACGAGCGGGCAGCACGATCGTGATCGGCACCGATCAGTTCCGCACGACTGCGCGCGCCGAGGCCGACCTGATCGCTGGGTTGCACTTGATGACCAACCTCGAACTGTTGCGTGCGTGGTGCGAGGTGACTCCCCGCGCGATCTTTCGCGAGCGCCACATCGGCCGGCTCGAGCAGGGCGCCGAGGCCAGCTTCCTCGTGCTCAGCGGTGATCCGCTCGCCGACTTCTCGCACACCCACGACATCGTGCTGCGCGTCAAGCTCGGTCACCGGATCGAGCCGCGCGCGGTGACGATGCCGGCGTTGGGCGGGTAGGGGGTCGCGCCGGCCCGACCGCGACCATGTCGATCGGGCGGCTGCGCATGCCCAACACCGATTTCGTCGACGCGGCGACGCGCGCGATCGGCCGGAACGGCCACCACGCTGTACGTGACAGCAACGGCATCGTCGGCATTGCGTCGCTCACCATGACCCGACTTGACGAAGGGCACCATTCGCGCCGCTCGAGCCCACCGCTACGCTGGCGCCATGCGCACCCCGTTCCTCCTCGTTCTTGCAGCGGCCCTTGCAACTCTCCCCGCCCAGGAGGAACCGCCTCCCTTCCAACTTTCCGAAGCAGAGAGGGGGGCCGGTTGGACCGTGTTGTTCGACGGCGTGCACACCGATGCGCTGCGCGGCTACCGCAAGGACACGTTCCCGGCGGCGGGCTGGACTGTGCAGGACGGCGCGCTGCGCTCCGAGAAGGGTGGCCAGGGCGGCGACCTGTTGAGCCGCCGTCAGTTCGGCGACTTCGAGCTGGAGCTGCAGTTCCGCACGACGCCTTCTGCCAACAGCGGCATCCTCTACCGCGTCACCGAAGCCGAAGAGGCCAGCTACTGGTCCGGACCGGAGTTCCAGGTGCTCGATGACGCGGGCGCCAAGGTGGCCGCCGATGCCGCCGTCTCGGCGGGCGCCCTCTACGGCCTCTACGCTCCCACAGGCAAGACGCTGCGCGCGGCCGGCGAGTGGAACGACGCGCGCATCGTCGTGCAGTCGGGCCGCATCGAGCACTGGCTCAACGGCACCAGGGTCGTGCACGCCGACATGGGGGCCGAACCATGGCAGAGCGTCGTAGCGAAGAGCAAGTTCGCCCCGTGGAAGGCCTTCGCCAAGGCGAGGGCCGGGCACATCTGCCTGCAGGAGCACGGCGACGAAGTGGCCTTCCGCCGCATCCGCATCCGCGAGTTGGCGCCAGGGCCTGAACGGCTTGGCGAAGCCGTGGTGCTGTTCGACGGCAAGAGTCTCGACGCCTGGACCTGCAACCTGCCCGAAGGCAGCAAGCTCGGCGACGTGTGGTCCATCGTCGACGGCACCCTCGTGTGCAGCGGCAAACCCGCGGGTTATCTCTACACCAAGGAGAAGTTCGCGAGCTTCGTGCTGCGCCTGCAGTGGCGATTCGACCCGGCGAAGGGTGCCGGCAACAGCGGCGTGCTGCTGCGCGTCACGGGCGAGCACAAGGTGTGGCCGCGCAGCATCGAGGCGCAACTGCACTCGGGCAACGCCGGCGACTTCTGGAACATCGGCGAGGTCCCGATGCAGGTGGACGCCGCACGGACGAAGGGCCGCAACACCAAGAAAACCCACGGCAACGAGAAGCCGCTCGGCGAGTGGAACGACTACGAGATCGTCGTCGACGGTGCCTGGGTGCGCCTGTCGGTCAACGGCCAGGTGCTCAACGAGGCGTGGGACTGCGAAGTGATACCGGGCCACATCGCGCTCCAGTCCGAGGGCGCCGAGATCCACTTCCGCAACGTTCGGCTGGTGCGAGTGAAGTAGGCGGCGCGCGTACGTGGCGTGGCACTCGACGCCCGGCATCCAGAGGCGGGACGGCGCCGCTGGACTACCAGGTCACACCGGTTCCAGCCATGAACTGGAGACTGTCGAAGTCGTAGACGATCGATCGACGCAGCAGCACGTCGCACGGAGTGGCAGCCGCGCCCGTCGACGCCCACGGTCTGCAACGGTTCTGGTCCAACGAACTGCTCCCAGACGTGCCCGTGCGGCGGTAAGTGCTGTGCGCCGCAGACATCACCAGGGAGGGAGCCACCCTCAACTACGCCGGGGACTCCATGGGGATGCCCATGGCGCGCGCCGCGTCCTGCATGCGCTCGTCGTAGGTGACGAGGGCAACGATCTCATCGCCGAGTTGGAGGGCAGATGCGCCGTGGATCGCGTCGAGGCTACGAAGGACCCGGCCATCCAGCCCAGCGGCTTGCTCGATGACGCGGTCGTCGATCGCCAACAGCACGAGTCGCTTCAACACGTCTCGGGCGCGTTCACGCGCGGCCTCCCCGTGCCCCCGCACTGCGCGCAACACCTCGATGCGCGCGAGTGCACTGGACACGCGTACCGGATGCGTGCGCAAGAAGCGACGGAGCGCCGTGGACTCGGTCTCCCGCACCACGAGCTTGACGATGGCAGACGAGTCAAGATAGAGCGCCACGATCAGCGCTCATGGGCACGGGCGCGCCGCAAGGACTGGCTTGGCAACGGGACCCCCTTGATCGGGCGCAGGGGGGCACCCAGCTGGAGTACATCACCTACCGCCGGCTCCGCATGTCCGGCCGCGATCAGGGCCTCGATGCCCTCGACCAGCGGGATGGGAACCAGCAGTGCGATGGCGCGCCCGCGGTCCGTGACCCGGATGGACTGCCCCGCCCGGACCAGGCGAAGGAAGCGGGATGCCTGCTGGCGGAGTTCGCGGATGCCGATGGATCGCATGTGACACATGTAGCACAAGCATGATCGCCACTGCAAGCGGCGCCCTCGCACGGGCCACCTGCAGTTGGCCGGGAGACGGTGTACGACGCGGCGTGCATCGCGCTGGCGGAGTCCCTCGATTGCGTGCTTGTCACCCGCGACGCGCGACTTTCTCGATCGTCCGGACACCGGGCGCGGATCCAACTGACCTGACTCGACTCGGGAACGGTCCGGTCCTGCGAACGCATCCGTTCAGGCGCGCGCAATCACCCTGACCCGCGACGTTGTCCGCCCACCTGGGTTGGCACTCACGCTTCACCGCAGCAGCACATCGCAGGGATTGGAGGCCGCACCCGTCGGCGCCCACGCTCCGTCCCACACGAACGAGAGGAAGGTGACCCGCAGGCCGGACAGGAACGTCGGCAACGGCGCGACGGAACTCAGATCCAGCGTGCAAGCAGCCACACCCTCGCTGTCCAGAAAACCCAGGAACCCCGCGAACCACGGCGCCTCCAGCGAGCCAGCCGAAGTCAGCACGAGCCAATCCGCTTCCACGCGCAGCACGTCGTTCAGGAACGGAATCCCCGGCAGGTGGCCACTGAGACCGACGGTCGTGAAGTACGGATAGCCGGCCCGCACCGTGCCACCGCGCAGCGTGACCGTCACCGGCGGTGCGGTCGCGAGGTCGAGCCAGGCCATCGCCGAAGCGAGCTTCGGCGCCACCGGCTGCAGCGGCAGGTCGAGCCACGAACCGGCCGCGGTGTCGCCATATTGCACATCGACGCGGAAGTCGTGGAAGCGCGGCGCCACTTCGAGCGCACGCGCCATCGGCGCCTCGCG
>JAYUCN010000583.1:0-1606 GCA_043740335.1 Planctomycetota bacterium | reverse complement strand
GCCCCGGGCTTCCAACTCCCTCTTGGCGATGACGATCGCCACGTTCGTCCAGGCGTTGCGGTTGACGGCCCAATGACCGCCGCTCACTTCCTCGGTCGAAGGCTGCGCGTTGCGCAGGCACACGCGATTGCCGGACTTGAACTCGGGGATCGGCTCGAAGGGTCGGTCCGGCCCCGGCGTGTAGGAGACCGCACACGCGCCGAGGAACAGCGCACAACTCGCCGCCAGGAACGTTCGCATGCAGTGACTCCGTTCGTTGCCGCGCCGGGCGACCTGGCCCGATCGCGATCGAGACCTCGAACGATGATCGTGCCCTGCGCAGTCCGCGTCAATGCAAGCGTGGTTAGGATGGCGGCCTGATGAAGTCGCATTCGCCTGCCGCACCGACGCACACGGCGAGACCAGCCTCGCCATCGCCCTCAGTGCCAGCCGGCCGCGGCGCCGGGCGCCTCTGGCTCTGCGCGCTGCCGCTGCTGCTAACCTTGTCGCTGCTCGCCTTCCTGCTGTTGCCGAGGGTGCAGGGGAACGCGCACGTGTTCTGGGCCTTCGCGGGCACAGCCGGCGCGATGCTCGTGTGGCAGGGCATGCTCTGGTTGCGCGCGCGCAGCACCGGCCGCTCGCTGCAGGTCGAATTCGTGCCGCCCATCCGCCAGCACTACATCCAGGCCTGCGTGCAGACGTGCCTCTACCTCTACTGGGGCTACCTCTGGCAGCAGGACGGCATCCGCCCGATCTACGCGCAGGCGCCCTACATCGTCGCCCAGGCCTTCTTCGTCTACGCGTTCGACGCGCTGCTCGCGTGGTCGCGCGGCCGCTCGTGGCGTCTGTCCTCGGGACCGATGCCGATCGTGATGAGCACGAACCTCTTCATCTGGTTCCACGACGACTGGTTCGTGTTCCAGTTCGCGATGGTGGCGATCGGCCTGCTCGGCAAGGAGTTCGTCAAGTGGCAGCGCGACGGCCGGCGCACGCACATCTTCAACCCGTCGGGTTTTGGCCTTGCGGTCACCGCGACCGTGCTCATCGCGACGGGGGCGGTGGACCTGACCTGGGCCAGGCCGCTGGCGACGACCATCGACGTGCCGAACGTCTTCGTCGTCATCTTCGTGCTCGGCCTCGTCGTGCAGTACTTCTTCGCGGTGACGCTCATGACGTTCGCGGCGGCGGCGGTCATGGTCGTCTTCAATCTCTGCTACACACAGACGACGGGCGTCTATCTGTTCGCAAGCACGAACCTGCCGGCCGCGGCGTTCCTCGGCCTGCACCTGCTCATGACCGATCCGTCGACGTCGCCGCGCAGCAACGTCGGGCGCACGCTGTTCGGGCTCGGCTACGGGCTCGGCTACATCGTCATGTTCGAACTGCTGGGCCGCATCGGCGCGCCCGAGCTGTTCGCGAAGCTCTATCCCGTGCCGATCTTGAACTGCATGGTGCAGTGGCTCGATCGCTTCGCGAAATCGGGCTGGGTGGGGCGCGTCAACGAGCGCTGGGAGACCGGGCGCTCACCGAAGGTCACCAACCTGATCCACATGGGACTCTGGTCTCTGGTGTTCTTCGTGCTGCTCGGCACGGACTACCTGCAGGGGCCTCACCCCGGCAACTCGAT
>JAYUCN010000582.1:0-9775 GCA_043740335.1 Planctomycetota bacterium | reverse complement strand
CCATCGGCATGCGCATGCCAATGCCGGGCCGTTCGCCGCTGCCGTTCCGTCGCCTCTGGCGCAAGTTGAAGAGCATGCTGCGCCACACGCGACAGCCGCTCGCCGACACGCCGGACTACACGGTGATGACGCCGGTCCTGTTCCCCTTCTATGGCAGTGCGAAGGCGCGGGCGTGGAACGCGCGCAGCATCCGGAAGCAGGTGGAACGCGTCGCTCGCAACCTCGGCATGCACGCCCCGCACATCATGGTCACGGTGCCGACGGCGTGGGACGTCGCCAAGGACATGCAGCGCAGCTCGCTCGTCTACAACCGCAGCGACAAGCACTCCGCGTTCGGCGAAGCCGATCAGGGTCTCATCAAAGGTCTCGAACACGAGCTGCTGACCAAAGCGGACGGCGTGCTCTACAGCAGCCGCGCGTTCCGCGACAGCGAACGGCATCTGACCGGTGACCGTGCGTTCTTCCTCGACCACGGCGTCGACACCAGACACTTCGCGCCGCGCGGCCACACCGGCGCACTCGGGCAGGACTGCAAGCGACCGATCATCGGCTTCTTCGGCGGGCTCGACGACTACGTGGTCGACTTCGACTTGCTCGAACGGATCGCCGTCGAACGCCCGCACTACACGCTCGTGCTCATCGGCGACGCGACGCTGTCGATGGAACGGCTCACGCGCCACCCGAACGTGCGGCATCTCGGCTTCCGTCCTTACGCGGAGATCCCGGACCTCGGCGCCGACTTCGACGTCTCGATCATGCCGTGGCTCGACAACGACTGGATCCGGTCGTGCAACCCGATCAAGTTGAAGGAGTACCTGTCGCTCGGTCAGGAAGTCGTGACGACGTGGTTCCCCGAGGTCGAGCACTACCGCGACTACGTGCACCTTGCGCGCAGCGGCGACGAGTTCCTCGCGCGCATCGATGAAGTTGTGCACGGGAAGAAGGCGAAGGGTGATCGCGCGGCGCTGCTCGGCAAGGCGACCTGGGACGACCGCACGCAGGAGCTGCTGCAGTTCCTGGACGGGCTCGCGGCGAAGCGGGCGGTCACGATCGGCTGATCGGCGTTCAGCTTGCGATGGCTCCCTGCTTTGTCGCGAAAGTCTGGGGGCTTCCTCGTTGCGCAGGTGACTCGCCGCTTCAATGGTTCCGCATCCGGGAAGCGGCCCACTGGTCGCTGATCTGTCCGGATGGTCCCGGTTACCGGTCCGAACCACGCTTCATGATCTGGCTACCACCACCGTGCTTGAGACTCTCTTCACCGAGTCGGTCAGGCCGATCTTCCAGCAGATCAAAGTCCTTCATGCACAAAGCCGGAGCCTCCAGGCCCGCGACCTGTTGTTGCCGCGCCTCATGAGTGGAGAGGTTGCCGTATGACCCCAAGTCCGAGCCCCATGCTGTTCGATCGACAGAGGCGCCTGCTCGCCCTGCTCGACGTTCTTGGCGGCCGCGCCGGCAAGCTCGACTTCCAGAAGCTCCTCTTCCTGTACTGCCAGGACGCCGGCGAGTCCGCCCCGTACGAGTTCGTGCCATACAGGTTCGGCGCCTTCTCGTTCACGTCGTACGCTGATCGTCGAAAGCTCATGGACCGAGGCCTGCTCGAAGAGGACGAACAGAACTGGGCACTGACGACCGCGGGCGATGAGGCCGTGAAGGGCACGAAGATCGTCGCCGCCCAGTTCGCCTCATTCGCCAAGGAGCACGGCAACCTCCGCGGCGACGCCCTCCTGGCCGACACCTACCGACGCTTCCCGTACTACGCGACCCGCAGCGAGATCGCCGATCGACTGCTTGCAGGCGACCGCGCCGCCCTTCGACTCATCGAGGCCGCCCGGCCAGCCCGCGGCCCCGCGGGCCTCTCGACGATCGGCTACGAAGGACGTTCGCTGGAGAACTACCTCAACGAGCTGCTGCGGTCCGGGGTCACACTGCTGTGCGACGTTCGCCGCAACCCGCTCAGTCGGAAGTACGGGTTCTCGAAGAGCCGCTGTCGAAGGGCTGCGAAGGTGTCGGCATCCGCTACGAGCACCTGCCCGAACTCGGCATCGCGTCTGACCAGCGCCAACATCTCGAGGAACAGGCGGACTACGACCGGCTGTTCCGACAGTATGAGAAGCACACGCTGCTCAAGCAGGTACCAGCGCTCGAACGGATCCGGGGCTGGGTCAAAGAAGGCGAACGCGTGGCGCTCACCTGCTACGAACGCGCACCGGGCCAATGCCACCGCCACTGCGTCGCCGAGGTCATGGAGAAGAAGTTCGGGGTAGCATTCGCCGCGACCCACCTGTGAACGTCGCAATGGCGAAGGAGCGCATCCTCATCACCGTCAAGACCTACCCGACGCTGTCGCGGAAGTACGGCAAGACGGTCTGCACCGCCGGCGTGCGCGAAGCGGGTTCCTGGGTGCGCCCTCTATCCAGTTCCGTTCCGTCGGCTCGATGAAAAGCAGCAGTACGCGATATCCGACTGGATCGAGTGCCGGATCGGCCGCAACGAATCGGACCCGGCCCGAGACCTTCCGCCCGCTGGACTTCGAAGAGCTGCATCCCGTCGCGCACATCGACACCAAGGGCAAGTGGCATGCACGGCGATCGCTCTTGCTTCGCTGCGGGTACTGCTCGATCGCATGCACGATTGGACCCAGAACTCGACGACCCAGGCCGAAGTGAGGGTCCTGATCCTCGACAAGCTCTGGGAGAGTCTGCCGCTCCCCCCGTTCACCGAAGAGCAGACCCAGCAGGTGGCGGATCGCATCTACGAACATGTGTGGCAGCAGAGCCACGGTGGCCAAGGCCCCGTTGCGGCGTAGGGACTGCTGTTCTGCACCACGACCTCGTCGAATCGATGAGGCCGATCACCAACCTTCACTGCCTGACCGTTGCCGTGCCGTCGAAGTAGGCCTGATAGCGCGGCCACGACCAGACCGCGATCTCACGTCCGATGCGCAGCCCGACGTCGTTGTCGATCGGGATGTGGTAGCCGCCCATCGCGCGCGACAGCGCCGCCATCTCCGCCGTCGCCGAGAACGTGGGCAGGTCGAGTGCCACCTCGTCGCCGGTCACGGTCTCGGTCAGCACGCAGCAGCGCCGCACTTCTTTTGCGCCGTAGTGATCGCTGCCCGTGAACAGCTCGAGGATCTTCGAACACGCGCCGCTGACCGTCGCGTGTCCGCTCGTGTAGCCGGGGAACGGCGGCGTGATGAACACGTACGGCGAGTACGGGTGCCACTCCTCGGCGGCCATCTCGACTGTGCCACCTTGCGGCCCCGCCCAGCCCTTCACCTTCTGTCCGTGGTAGTAGTGCCGCACGAGCGTCCACGGCCGCGAGCTGTCGTAGAAGCGCTTCGTCTCCCAGCAGGCGAGGAACGCATCGAACGCGGCGACTGCGACCGCGAAGTAGAGCCTGACGTCGTGGTCGAGATCGTGGTGGTCGCGCCGCGACACGTCCTGCGCGAAGCGCAGCCAGTGACCGCTCTGCCCCGTCGAGCGCGGACCATCGCGCATGAACTCGACGACGGCCTTCTGTGACGGCGTCAGCGAGTTGTTGAAGATCAGCACGGCGTCGGTCTGTTGCCGCAGCAGCGCATCGTTCGTCGTCGTCAACGGCACGGGCTCGGCGCGGAACTGCGCCGAGTGCTCGAGCGCGAACGGCTTTACGCGGTACCAGTGCGGCACAAGGAAGCCAGGCGTGAACTTCGTGCCATCGGGGCGCGTGAACGTGATCGGCTGCCAGCGGTCCGGATCGACGATGTGATCGGGCGGGTTCACGGGCCGGTAGAACGTGTAGTCCGAGTAAGGCGTGCCGTCGCTGCCCGCTTCGTCGCCGAGCTGGTTGCTGCCATCGTGCAAGCGGTAGGCGAGCACGGCCGCGGCGGCGACGTTGCCGATGCCCTGCGGTGTGCGGGTGTCCGTCGAGGCGTCGTCGGCGTCGTAGCCGAGTGCTTGCATCTGTTCGCGCAGGTACGGTGCGTCGGGTGCGTAGACGCCGAGCAGCGCGCGGTAGCTGGCGTACGAGATCGCCCTGTCCTTGTTCGTGAGCGTGCGCTCGGTTGCTGGGCGGCGAAGGCTGGCGCCGAGACGGCTGCCGACCGCCTTGTCGTCGTAGGCCGCCCACGCGTCGAACATCGCCACGGCCCAGATCATCATCTGTCGCGACAGCACGGGCGGCCGGGCGCCCACGCGGTCGACCTCGCGCGCAGCCACTTCCTGCATGATGTTCAGCCAGCGGTAGGCGTGGTTCTGCTCGGCAAGCGGCAGCAGTTCCTGATGGGTGAGCGCATACTCGGGTGCTGGTGTCGATGTGGCAGGAGCGCCAGCGCACCCGTGCGCGACGAGCATTGCGACGAGTACGGCGACGGGCACGAGCAGTCGACAACGAGAAGTCATGGCGCGGTGCATTCCACCCGCTGCCGCTCGCGATGGAAAGACTGCGTCCGCGAGGCAAAGTGCCAGGGGACTCCATCGTCGCCCGGGCGTGGCCCGATATAAGGTCTCCGTGCTCCGCGCGTCCGGTCCGAACTTCAGCCTGGTGGTCCCATGTGCGGCATCGTAGGCATCCGCCGCTTCGATGGCCGACCGGTCGACGAGGCCCTGTTGCGCGCGATGGCCGCCCAGCTGCAACACCGCGGCCCGGACGGCGATGGCTTCCGCATCTTCCGCGAAGTCGGCTTCGGCCACACGCGGCTGTCGATCATCGACCTTGCCGGCTCGCCGCAGCCGATGACGTCGGCGAGCGGGCCGTTCCACCTCACGTTCAACGGTGAGATCTTCAACTACAAGGAACAGCGCGCACAGCTCGTGCACGCTGGCGTGCCGCTGCGCACGCACGGCGACACCGAAGTGTTGCTCGAGACCCTGCGTCTCGAAGGGCTGCGCGGGCTCGACCGGCTGAACGGTCAGTTTGCGTTCGGCTGGTTCGACGAACGTGCCGACTCGCTGCTGCTCGCGCGCGACCGCCTCGGCATCCTGCCGCTCTACTACGCGGAACGCCCGGGCTTCCTCGTCTTCGCGAGCGAGGTGAAGGCGCTGCTGCCGGCACTCGGTGCTGTGCAGCTCGACGACGACGCGGTGGAGGACTACCTCACCTACCGGTCGGTGCCGCCGCCGAACACGCTCTTCCGTGGCGTGAAGAAGCTCGCGCCGGGCACCGCCTTGCACGTGGGTGCCGACGGCAAGGTGCGCCACGAGACCTGGTGGTCGTTGCCGGCCGAGGTGCGCGGTGAGGCGCTGACGGGCGCGGCTGCGATCACGGCGGTCGCAGAGCAGCTCGAACGCGCGGTCGCGGGCCGCCTCGTCGCCGACGTGCCCGTCGGCGCCTACCTCAGCGGTGGTCTCGATAGCAGCCTGACGGTCGCGCTCATGAAGAAGCTGCGGCAGGGCGGCGAGGTGCAGACGTTCGCCGCTGGCTTTGCGGACCCGCGCTTCGACGAGCTGCCCTACGCCAGGCAGGTGAGCGAGGCGGTCGGCACGACCCACCACGAAGTGCACGTCACGGCAGCGGACTTCCAGCAGCTCTGGGAGAAGCTGTCGTGGCACCGCGACGGACCGATCAGCGAGCCGGCCGACGTCGCCATCTTTCGCATCGCGCAGGTAGCTCGTGGTTCCGTGAAGGTGCTGCTGTCGGGTGAAGGCAGCGACGAGATCTTCGCCGGTTATGCGAAGTACGTGCATGAACCCAAGCTGGCGCTGTTGGCGGCGATGCCCGGCTTTCTGCGCGTGCCATTGGCGCGGTTCGGCGAGCGGTGGTTGTCCGGCTCGAAGTCCCGTGCGCGGCAGGCGGCGCGGGCGTTGACGGGACGTTCCGCGGCGGAACGACTCCAGACGTGGTTTGCGCCGTTCACGTGGTACGAGCGGGCTGCGCTGCGCAACGGCTACGGGGCACTGCGCACGCCCGGCCAGTACGAACGTTGCCAGGGCGATCACCTGCGGCGCATGCTCTACGTCGACTGCCACACGTGGCTCGCCGACAACCTGCTCGAACGCGGCGACCGCATGTCGATGGCGGCGAGCATCGAGAACCGGCCGCCGTTCCTCGACCACGAACTCGTCGAGCTGGCGTTCCGCATCGACTCGGCGATGAAGGTGAAGGGCAAGAGCGGCAAGTGGATCGTCAAGGAGATCGCGCGCCGCCATCTGCCGGCGAACATCGTCGATCGCAAGAAGGTCGGCTTCCGCGTGCCGCTCGACGAGTGGTTCCGCGGCGGGCTCAAGGAGTACGTGCACGACCTGCTGCTCGGGCGCGATTCGTTCGTGAGCACGTACCTGGCGCGCGGTGCCATCGCAGCGATGCTGCACGACCACATGCGCGGGCGCCGCAACGAAGAGCTGCGACTGTGGACGCTGCTGGGACTCGAGGTCTGGCAGCGCACGTTCCTGCGCGGCGGGATGTCCGTCAGGGATGAAGGCGTGATGGCGGGCAGAACCGGCACGAGCCGCTGAGACCACCCGGTTGATGCCGACCACGAGCATCATGGGCGCTGGTGCAAGCGGCTCCGGATCTCATCGCGGACTTCCTGCCACGGACGCACGGGCAGCTTGCCCTGCTTTCGAGCAGCGACCACGATGCCGGACATGTGCTACCGTGCCTTGGCGTCCATCCTGCTCGTGGTCGTGGCCGCAGCACCCGTCGCCGCCGGAACGGCACCGCAGGCGCCGCCGCCCGACAGCATCGCGCGGCTGATCGATCTCTGGCACCTGCCGGTGCTCACGCCCGACGTGCGCTGCCGGCAGTTCGCGTCGACCGATCCGAGCGGCCGCGGCGACGACCACGGCCACTACCTGCGTCGCGACGGCGAGGTCGCGGTGCTCGCCGAGATGGACGGTCCGGGCGTGATCGTGCGGCTGTGGTCGGCGAATGCGCAGGGGCGGCTCCGGGTCTACTGCGATGGCGAGACGACGCCCCGGCTCGATGGCCCGTTCGCGGATCTGTTCGCGGACAAGCTGCCGCCGTTCACAGCGCCGATCGCGACGCGGGCCAGCGGCGGCTGCATCAGCTACTTCCCGATTCCGTACGCGAAGTCGTGCCGCGTCGAGGTCGCCGAGCTCGGGGATCCGGGGGCGCTCTACTACCACGTGCAGTACCTCACCTACCCGGCCGGCACGCCGATGCGTACGTTCACCCGCGACCTGCCCGCGGCGGAACAAGCGGCGCTGCGCGACGCGTTGGCTGTGTGGCGGGCGCCCGGTGGTTCGCCGATCCCCGCTGCGGCGGGCGACCGCGACGACACGAGCGAATGGGACCTGCCGCCGGGCGAAGCGAGAGCGACCGACCTGGCCGGCCCGAGCACGCTGCTGACGCTGCGCCTTGCGCCGCGAACGCCCACGCCCGAAGTGCTGCGCGGGCTGTTGCTCGAGCTGGCGTGGGACGGCGGCGAGCCCTCGGTGCGGGCACCGGTCGGTGATTTCTTCGGCGTCGGCTTCGGCGTCACGCCGTACCGCGGCCTCGTGCAGGGCTGGGGCGAACACGGCGGCTATTGCCACCTGCCGATGCCGTTCGCGCGCGGTGCGCGCGTGACGGTGCGCAATGCCACGGCGTTCGCCCAGCACGTCGGTGTGCGCACGACTTGTCGGCCCGGGCCGCCGGTGCCGGGTGCTGGCCGGTTGCACGCCGAGTTCCGCTGGCAGGATCAGGTCGGCAGCGAGCTGTTCGAGTTGGCGGCGGTGACAGGCCCGGGCAAGTTGGTCGGCGTCACGCAGGCGCTGCAAGGGCTCGGCAACCTGTGGTACCTCGAGGGCAACGAGCAGTTCACCGTCGACGGCGAGGCACGGCCGTCGATCGTCGGCACCGGCACCGAGGACTTCTACAACGGCGGCTGGTACTGGAACGAAGGGCCGATCGCGCTGCCGCTGCACGGCATCGGCATCAAGGAGGAGTGGACCAGCAACCGCACCACGCCGTGGCGCATGTTCGTGCCCGACGCGGTGCCGTTCGCGCGCGGGCTCGTCGCTCGCATCGAGCACGGCTCGAGCAACGAAGTGCTCGATGCGTACTACAGCAGCGTCGCGTTCTGGTATGGCCCCGCGCAACCCGTGCGCGCGGTGCCGGACAGCGCGCTGCGGCCACCGCGGCTGTGGCAGATCCGCCCGCCAGGCTCCGTCGGCGCCAACGAGCTGCAGTGGGCGAAAGCACCCGCGGTTGCGTGGAGCAGTTGGCACGAACTGACGGACCTGCACCGCGGTCTCGACCGGCCGCTCGCCGCGGCCTTCCCGACCAGCCACGTGCGGCGCGATCAGCCGACCTTCGATGCGCGGTTGGCGGTGCTCGGCGGTGCCGCCGACGGCGAACGCACGTACCGGGCGACGATCGTGGCGCCGTTCGCCGAACGCTTCGCGCTGCAGCTGCGGTTGCTCGGTGTGACCACGGCGCACCGGCTCGCGCTCGACGGTCGGCCGCTGGCCCTGCCATCGCCGCTGCCGGCGCCGATGCAACCGGGCGGGCCGCACCAGCTCACGCTCGGCCCGTGCGCGCTGGGTGCGGGCGAGCACGAACTGGCGTTCACGGTGCCGGCTGGCGGCGCACCGTTGGCGTTCGACGCGCTGCTCCTGTTGCCGACGTCGCCGTACGTGCGCACGTTCTGGATCGCGCCGCCGATCGACTCGGCGAAGGGCGACACGGTCGAGTCCGTGCCGACGATCGAGGCCGCGTTCCTCGCGTCCGACTTCGACCCGGCTGCCGCCGGCTGGAAGCGCGTGCAGGCGAACGAGGATGGCCTCGATCTCAACCGGCTGGTGGCCTCACGGGCGCCGATGCTCGCCTACCTGTTGGCGTTCGTGCACGCGGAACGGGGTTGCACGGTGCGCGCCTTGCTCGGCAGCGACGACGGCGTGCGGCTGTGGTGCAACGGCACGTTGTGCTGGTCGCACGCGATCCACCGGCCGATGACGCCCGATGCGGACCAGTGCGACGTGGTGCTGCAGCCGGGCTGGAATCGTTTGCTGCTCAAGGTGCGCAACGACGATGGCGGCTACGGGGTGATGCTGCGACTCGCCGACCCGGACGGGACGCTGCGTGTCAGCCACGAGCAGCGGTAGTCGCCGGCGGTCGACCCATCGCTTCCTTCGTGTGGTCGGCGAGCAGGACGCACTGCGGAGATCGATCTCACGTTCGTCACTTCGCCGTGTTTGCAGGACTCCGCCCGCCCGCTGCCCAGCTCGTGCGCATGCACACCGTCCAGCCACGGCACGTGGGAGTGCACATTGACTCGCAAGCCCGAATCGAACCGCATCGGCTTGCCGTGTTGCGGCTGCACGATCGGCCACGAATGGACGCTGGCTCTGCTGGGCGCGACGGTGCCGTTCGCGATCCCCCTCAACCTTGCCAACATCGGGGTGAACGTCTACACCTAGGGCCTGGACTTCCTGGGGACGGGCGGTTGCCCGGATCCGCTGTTGACGCTCACGGACACGATCACCGTCACGATCGGCTGAGAGAGGGCGCCGAGAACGGCACCCGTCGGTAGACTGCGGGGCAGAATGAAGCTGACCCCGCAACCGAAGATCTGGTTCAACGGTGAACTCGTCGACTGGGACAAGGCACAGGTCCACGTGCTGTCCCACGCCCTGCACTACGCCTCCAGTGTCTTCGAGGGCATCCGCGCCTACGCGACCCCGCGTGGTCCGGCGGTGCTGGCACTCGATGCGCACGTCGAGCGGCTGTTCCAGTCGTGCAAGATCGTGCGGTTGCCGATCACGTACTCACAAGCCGAGATCCGACGCGCCATCATCGAGACCGTACGCAGCAACGGCCAGGACTCCTGCTACATCCGGCCGCTCGTCTACCG
>JAYUCN010000581.1:0-1610 GCA_043740335.1 Planctomycetota bacterium | reverse complement strand
CCCAGAGGTCGATGCGCCGCTTCTCGCCATCGACGCGCAGCACGCCCGTGACGAGGATCGTCTCCCGCCGCTCGGCGTCGCCGAGTTGCGCCGCAATGTGCTCCTCCTGCCACGGCCGCCCCATGATGGCCCAACCACCAAGCTCTGTCATCGGCAGCGCCGCCGTGCCGCGGTGCGGAGTCGAGATCCAGACGTGTTCGGCGAGGAACAGCGGCAGACTGCGCGTGAGGCGACCGAGTTCGTCCTCGCGCGCCGGCGGCAGGTTCGGCTGGCCGTCGACCGCGAGCGCCATGAGCAGCACCTGCTTGCCGCCCGGGACTTTCTTGGGCAGCAGCCACTGCGGATCGTGCAGACCCGCGTACCAGATCGGACGGTCGAGCCGGTAGAGGCCGACGCGCGCGTTGCCCGGCGGCATGGCCGGCGGTGGCAGCTTGCTGAGGCGCAGGCGATCGAACTCGCCCGTGAACGGGTTCAGCTGGTCTCCCACCATGTGCCCGTAGTGCAGGTACATCTGGTGCAGCAGTGCGGCGCCGGCCGTGGCATCCTGCGTCTGCAGATAGTGGTGCAGCAGCGCCACGCCCACGTGCGGGTGATGCCGGCCCGGTTGGAACCGCGGCACCACGAGTTCCTTCAACAGCTCGTGGTGATGGCCCTGTACGAGGTCGGCGCTCGCCATGGCGAGCGCGTCGGGCTGCTCGCCGGCGCGCGACAGCACGTCGCGGTAGATGGCTGTGGCTTCGTCGACCTGAGTCTGCTGCAGGCACAGTCGCGCGAGCCACAGTTGCGCGCGCCACGAACCTGGCAGCGCCGTGACCTTCTCGATCTCTGTGCGGTAGCCGTCGTCGCCCACCGCGCGGTGCCGCACCTTCAGGAAGCCGTGCACGGCGTCGGCATGGTTGCAGTCCTTCTGGAGCGCCTCCCACAGCAGTGCCTCGCAGCGGGCCGCATCGCCGCGCTGGTCGGCCAGCATGGCGAGGCCGACGCGCGGGTTCGGCGAGTCCGGTCGCTTGCCCAGCAGTTCCTGCATGGTCGCCTCGGCACTGTCGAGCTCGCCGGCGTCGCGCTGCACGACCCCGAGCACCGACAGCGCGCGGTCGATGTCCTTGTCGATGACGGTGAGGCGATTGGCCGCCGCGATCATCTCGCTGGCCAGACCATCGCGCACGCCCTGGAGGATGACGGCAGTCAAGCGCTCGGGATCGTTGCCATGCGCCTTCACGAGCTCGGGCAGTACGTTCTTGCGGTACTCGTCGCGCGACACGCGCACGCGGCGACCGAACGCATCGGTCGCTTCGACGAATGGTGCTGGTTCGGGCTTGGCGGTGGCTGCGGTGGTCTTGCCAGGCTGGCTCGCTGCCGCCGCCTTCGGCGCTGGGGCCGCGGGATCCGCCGCAGCAGGCTCGGCCTGCGGTGCGGGCGTCGGCGACGGCGGCGGTGTCGAGGCGTTCGGTGTCACCTCGCCTGGTTTCTTCTTCAGGAAATCGAACAGGCCCATGGATGCTCTCGGCGCGTGGTGCCGGCACGCGCGGGGGCCGCGGGTGCTCAGGCTCGGACAACGAGCCGCAGACAGTAGTGCCTTGGCGTCACACAGGCCACACGACGTGGCGCAG
>JAYUCN010000580.1:0-4042 GCA_043740335.1 Planctomycetota bacterium | reverse complement strand
CGGCAGTGCTGTAGAACACCAACCCGCGCACCTCGTCGATGGTGATGCCCGAGGTGGCGAGGTTGCCCGCGACGGCAAGCCCGGTGTTCCATTGGTTCTGGATCGTCGTCGTGCAGGTGCTGGTGGTGGTGAAGGAAGTGATCCAGCCGCCGTCGTCGATGCCCCAGATCTCGTTGGTGAAGTCGTTCATGTCGAGGCCAGTAGTCAGCGTCCCCGGGGTGCGCGGACACGGAACCGGCCCACAAGCCAGCGTGCAGGTGCCGGCGGTCATGCGCGCCAGCAGGGAGCCGGTCGTGACCCACAGGCCGTTCCTGGTCGAGTCCCAGGCGGCGCCACCAGGCCAGTAGGACGGCACCGGCGGCGTCACCGCGGGTATCGGAAAGGGCCCGATCGGGCCGCAGCTCGACAGCAGCGTGCAGGTGTTGTGATTGGTTTCGATGATCATCGGCGAGTTGAGCGTGAGGCCGATCAAGTTTTGCGCCGCCAAGGGTGCCAACAGCAGCGGCAAGAGGCAAAGACGGGGGAGCTTCATGGTTCGATCCAGTGGATTGGGAGGGGTTCTGGGCGAGGGGTCGGCAAGGGGTTCTGGCAGGGGTTTCTGGTAGCGGTGACCCGCGCTGGTAGAAGGTCGATCGCGGCGCCATCGCACGCGAACTGCGCCGATTCGGCTACCCAAACAGCACGTCGTAGCTCTGGCTGAGCACGAACGGGCCTGGCAGGATCGACAGGCCGACGCCACACAGATCGATGATCACGGCCTGAGTCGCCAACGGGAACGAGCACGGCGGCAGCGACAGCGTCGGGATCGACAACGGCAGGCTGGCGTTACCGGCGGTGTTGGCCGCGACCGGCCCGAAGAACATCACCACGCAGCCGAGCTGCAGATCCAACGACTGGTTCGTGGTCGAGCCACAGGCGGTGAACGGGATCGCCGGCAAACACGCGTTGGGGCCACCGCAAACGAAGCCGGCCGAGCAAGGGCAGAACGACCACGCGAAAATGACGAAGTTGCCAGGGGCCGTCGACACATTGAGGTTCAACGTCACGGACGTGTTGTAGCACTGCGTCGTGCACGAGGTCGAGCCGGAGCCCGCGCTGTTGATGGTGTAGTCGTTGATGCCGACGACGCCGGTGGTCTGGGCGAAGCCGAGGGCCGCGGTTGCGAGCGACGCGAAGGCGATGCGGAGCGCGTTCATGAGAAGTCCCGTAGGGTTGCTGGTCGCGCCGAGATTGGCGCGACTACTCATGGCACGGACCCGTCGCTTCTGGACAAAACCTGCGGACAGCGCTCCGGGCTCTGGCAGCATGGCGGCCGCGGGCATGCGCTCGATCAGAACGCAGGTCGCGACAGGCGCTCTTTCGCCAGCACGCTGGAGCGCGTGGGAACTGCCGTTGGCCTAGGCTGTTACGCAAGTGCGGCGCCAAGAAGCGGTCGAGCGCCATCAGCGGGCTGGCGCCGCGTCGGCGCCATTCCGTCCATTCGTCGCTCGGCGGTGCGAGCGCTGGCGTCGGCTCCCCGACCTTTGCCGCCATCCCCATCGCTCCCAGCAGCCGCGCGGTGCAGTCGGTGCACGCGCAGGCTTGCAAGGGCTGACGCAGCGAGTGCCTCAGCCCGCGACGACCTGCGGCATCACGCGCCCATGCACATCCGTCAGCCGGAAGTCGCGGCCGCGGTGGCCATACACCAGGCGTTCGTGGTCGAAGCCGAGCAGGTGCAGCATGGTCGCCTGCAGGTCGTGCACCGTGAACGGATCCATTGTGACCTGGTAGCCGAGTTCGTCGGTCGCCCCCACCACCGTGCCACCGCGCACGCCAGCGCCGGCCAGCGCGATGCTGAAGCACTTGCCATGATGGTCGCGACCGGAGTGATCGCCGCTCTGGCCGCCCTGGTTCATCGGCGTGCGTCCGACTCGCCGGCGATGACTACCAGAGTCTCGTCGAGCAGGCCGCTGCGTTGCAGATCGGTCAGCAAGGCGTCGCCGCTACCGAGGAAGCCGAAACGCGCGCAACCGACTTCACCGTGCGGTTCGCACCGGCACGGCGACGACGCGGAAGCCGATGTGGTCGTAGCGCCGTTCGGGCTCGAACTTCAGACGGAACGCCGAACGACACGCCCAGCCTTCGTCGGTCCAAGCCCCGCCGCGCCGCGAGCGCGACCAGGTGCCATCGCGGTTCTGCTGCGCCGTGGCCAATGCATCGTGCAGATCCGGATCGACGCCGCCGGGATACTTCGCGTGGTACCAATCGCGGCACCACTCGAACGTGTTGGCGTGCATGTCGCACAAGCCCCACGCGTTCGCCGGATAGCTGCCGACCTTGGCGACGCGATGCAGCGCCGGTCCCGCCTCGCCGCCGTTGTAGGGTTCGATGATGTTCGCCTGCGTGATGCCGAGCCGCTCGCCGAACGCCGTCGCCGTCGTGGTGCCCGCGCGACACGCGTACTCCCACTGCGCCTCGGTCGGCAGCCGCACTTCCCAGTCGCTGCCCAGCTCACCGCGCTGCTGCGCGAGTGCCGTGAGTTTGGCGCAGAACTGCTCCGCTTCGGCAAAGTTCACGTTGCCGACGGGATAGTCGTCGCCTTCGGGAAGCTCCGTGGTCAACGGTCCTGGCAACGCGCCGACGATGCGTTTCCACTGGCCCTGCGTCGTCTCGAACTTCGCGGCCCAGAAGCCGCGCGTGAGCGTGACAGCGACTCGCTCTTCGTCCGCGCGGCGCTCCGGCTCGCTCGGCGGACTGCCCATCACGAACTCGCCCGGTGGGCACCAGCAGAACGGAATGTCCGCGATGCTGCGTGGTTCACCAGCGGTGCGACCTGCGAACGCGCGCAGATCGGCGGGGCGCACGCCGCGGCGATGCTTGAGAAAGCCGAAGGGGCTCGGCGCGTAGTCGCCGGCGAGCGCCACGTCGAGATCGGCGGTGATCGCCGCGTCGCGGCCCGCGGCCCACAAGCACGCGTTGACGAGCAGGCGCCGTGTGCCCGCCGCGGTGAACGCCTGCGCCGAACCGAGCGTCGTCGTGAACACGCGCGCCCTGCGGCCGCTGGGCTGTGGCAACTCGCGCACCCATGCGATCGGCATGCGTTCCCCTTGGTCGGGTAGCACCGGCGAGTCCTTCGCCATCGTCTGCAGCACGAGGCCGAGCAGCAGCGGGGTGATGTCGGGCAGCAGTGGCAGGCGCACGCGGTAGACGTCGGCAGGATCCCACACGTCGCTTGCATCGACGCCGCGCAGGATCGCGTGCTCGGCGGCGTCCGGCGCGACCACGCCGCGCGTGCCCTGTTCGCCGTGCTTGCCGTGGTGCGCGATCCACGTCTCGCCGAGCACCACCCGTCCGAAGCCGCCCTCGGGCTCCTTGCTGTTCCACGCGTAGCGGGCAAAGCGCGAACCCTCGCGCGGCGCGAACGCGTGCGTGCTCGTGCGCAGCGCGACGATCGGCCGCCCCGAATTCACGTAGTCGTCGACATGCTGCATCGCCGCGTCGGGCAGGTCGCGGAAGCGCGTGAACAGCACGAGCAGGTCGGCACGAGCGAGCGCTTCCAGGCCCGGGATGTTGTCGACGACGCCGGGATCGATCGTGCCATCCGTGCCGATCGCGAACAGCACGGTGCACGAAGCACCCAGGCGCGCAAGGATGCGCGCGAGTTGCGGCATGCTCTCTTCGCTGCGGTACTCCTCGTCGCCAGTCACCAACACGATGCGCAAATCGTGCGCGGGGCCGTCGCTCGCGCCCACGAACACCAGCGGTTCGCTGGTCTGCGGCAGCGGTGGCGGCGCCTGAGCCGCGGCCACCACGGTCAGAAGCCCGCTGGCGAACGAACGAAGGCTCTTCATGACGACGAGCGTTCCATGCGCACATCATGCCAGACCCTGGCGCGCCGCTGCTGCGTTCACGCGACTTCACTACACGACGACGCGGAAGTACGAGGTGGACCGCGCCGCCGCGCGGGCCTGCTCGCCCAGCCCTTGCAGGTGCAGCGGCAACCCAACCAGCGCCGGCACCGGCGGCACGGCGAACACGAACGTGCATGGCCCGGTGTTCTCGA
>JAYUCN010000579.1:0-4045 GCA_043740335.1 Planctomycetota bacterium | reverse complement strand
GTTCACCGGAGTTGGAACAGGGGCTGTCAGTTCCGCGGCCAGCACATAGGCGACGAGACGCGGCGTGAAGGTCGGATCGACGAGCGCTTGCACGACCTCGGCGTCGGTCGGCAACACGCGCAGTTCGGGCACCGTGAACGCGCGTGGCAACGGGTGCGGTCGTTCGAAGACGAAGAACTCGCCGCGCGGTCCGCGCGGTTCGGGACCGACACGCTTGCCGGCGTGAGCGAGAGCTTCGGTCGCGAGCACGTAGCGCACCCCGAGCAGATCGAGCAGCGGGTGTTCGAGCGGGCTCGCGAAGGCGTACGTTTCGACGGGCTCCGCGCTCTTGGCCTCGGCAGGCGTCGGCAGCGCGTCGGGGAACGACAGCGCGAGGTAGCCCTTCGCAGCGGTCCGCTCGCCCCATTTCGTGCCGAGCAGCTTGCGGATCGGCTCGGCCGAACGCCCGTCGTAGTGCGTGTAGAAATCGAGGTCGCGCACGCCGGGCACCATGAGTTGTCCCGGCGGCAGTTGGGCCGGCAAGGTCGGCTCGATGCTCGCGCGCACGATCGTGAAGCCGCCGTCGGCGGTGGCCTCGCGCGCGCGTTCGCGCAGGAACGCGTGCACGGGCGTGTCGGTCGGTTGCGCGAGCGACGCGCCATGCGTCACGGTGGCACCGTGCCAGCCGAGCTGCAGGGCCGTGAGGCCGCAGCCCGCCAGCACGCAGCCGGTGCGCAGTTGCGCGCTGCGTACGAACGCGATCATCAGCAGGAGTGCGCCGGTGATCGCGAGCCACAGTGCGGCCTCCCGTCCTTGCTCGGCGGCGCGCGCGAACGCGAGCGCGAAGCGATCGACGCCGAGTGGGGCGCCGGCTTGCACGTGGTTCAAGACCCCTTCGACCGACGTCGCGAAACGCGCGGCGATGCGTTGCACGAGGTAGCTCGGATCGGCGGCATGCCACGCGGCCGGACGGCTCGTGACGAACGCAACGAGGCCGGCGAGACCCAGCGCACTCACACCGAGTACGAGCGGCAGGCGGCGTCCTTCCTCACGCAGTCGTTCGAGCCCCAGCGCGGCGAGCCACGCCACGAACAGCGTCGCCGGCGCCAGCCAGCGCATTGGCCACACGTTGTTGACGACCGGCAGCAGGAACAGCAGGCGCACGCCGGGCAGGAACAGCGCGAGGCCGAGCAGCAACGCGTACACGGCAAGCGCGAACCAGCGCAGCCGGCCACGCCCGCGCAAAGCGCCGACGATCGCGAGCAGGAACCCGAGCGTACCGACGAACACCGCGTACTCCGTGTAGTTGTAGTTCGGCAGCGCCTGCGAGCCGTTGTCGAGGTGTCGCGTGTTCAGCAGAAGGGCGAGCGGCGATTGCGGGTACGTCAGTTCGTGCGTCATCGTCGGATGGCCGAACAGGTCGGGCAGCAGGTAGCCGAGCAGGCCATGGCTCTCGAAGGCGCTGCCGGCGATGTCCGCGAGTTTCGGACTCGCGGGGCGCGCACTCTGCGGGAAGAACTGCAGCGACGGCAGCACCTGCGGCATCGCCAGCATCGCCCCGAGCAGCAGGCCGAAGGCGAGTCGCAGGCCGAGCCGCATTGCCTGTCGCCGCGTGCTGGCGATGGCGCGTGCAGAGACGAGCCACACGCACAACAGCCCGGCCAGCACCGTCGTCGTCGTCGCGAACGGCGGGAAACCACCGAGCCACGTCATCGCGAACGAGCCGGCGACCGCCGCGAGCGGCAGCGGCCGCAGCCGGTCGTTCCGCGCCAGGCACAGCAGCGCCCAGAGCACGCCCGGCAACCAGATGAAGCTCGCGAGCCGCATCCAGAAGAAGGCGTTCGTGGCCATCGGCCCCGACAGTTGGAACAGCATCGCGCCGAACCACGCCGGCAGCACCGCGAGGCCGACCTCGCGCAAGAGCCCGAACCCGAGCAGGCCACCGAGTGCCAGGCTGATCCACGCGAGGTACACGAGCCGGTTGGCCGGATCGTCGGCGAACAGCGCGACCCAGTTCGGTGGATAGCAGATCCCGATGAGGCCGTGTGCGTGCAGCGGCGCGCCCGTGCGTGCGTGTGGGTTCCATCCCGGCCACCGGCCGGCGCGCAGTTCGTCGCGCGCGAGCGTCATCTCGGGCACGAACCACGGCGGCGGTTCGGTCACGTCATGGTTGGCACCGACGAGCGTCGCTTCGTACTGCGGCTGCGTGAGCAGCAGGCTCGCGGGCGGGAACTCGGCGAGGTCGTAGGGCACGAACGTGCGGCCGCCGAACACGCAGGGCCACAGCCACAGCAGCGGCATGAGCCACAGCGACAGGATCGCGAGACGAACGGTGGCGCGGGTGTTCACGGGTTCCTTCGACGGCCACCTGCCAGCAACACGACGATCGCGGCCAGGGCCAGCAAGCTGAGCCGCAGTGGCCAGACGACGCGCGCCCCGTCGTACGTGAAGACGACTTCGTGTTCGCCGGGTGGCACGTAGACCGCGCGCAGGTAGTGGTCGGCGACGTAGAGCTTCGTCTCGCTGCCGTCGAGCACCGCACGCCAGCCCGCGTCGTACGGATCGGCGAGGCGCAGGTAGCCGTCGGCGGAGTTCTGCACGTGCACGACGACGCGTTCGTCACGGTGCTCGACGATCGTCACCGTCGCGGTCGCCGGGTCGCCGTTTACCGTCGTCGGTCGGGGTGCGGTCGGGTCCTCGAGCACGAGTCGGTGGGCGACGTCGCGATCGGGACGGCGCAGCATCGCGAGGCGTTCGCCCTGGTCGGGCAGCACATCCACGTCGCGCACGAACGTCGCGCGGCCCAGCGTGGTCGTGCGTTCGAGCAGGCGGAAGCCGCCCGTGCCCGGCGGGGTGCGATCGACGAGCGTCGCACTCGTTGCGACGTCGTCGCGTGTGAGCACGAAGCGGATGCCGTAGAGATCGCAGAGCGGATGCTGCAACGAGGCCTCGTCGTGGAACGAGCCGACGCCTGCACCGCCGTAGGTGACATCGGGCTTGCCATCGTGTGGCGGTTCGATCGTGCGGAAGAAGTCCTCGAAGCGAGCAGGCGGCAGCGGGTTGTAGGCACTGCCGTCCTCGATGCCGAGGTAGCCGGGGAAGTTGCCGGAGAGGGCGGCTGTGCGGTTGCCGCCGCCGAGCACGAGCCGCTGCAGGCGTGGGCGCACGCCGTTGGCTTCTGCCGTCACCAGTGGACGCAGCACCGCTGGAGGCGTCGTGACGCGCGCGGCCGGCACCGTCTGCACGGGTCCGAGGCCCGTGTGCAGCAGTTCGACGATCGCCAACGCGGTCAGCACGGGCAAGCGGCGGCTGGGTCGCAGCCACAGCGCCGCTGCGGCTGCCGCAGCGACCAGCAGCGCGCGACACGCCGTGATGAAGAGCATCGAGCGATTGTGCATGGCTTCGCCCGGGCGCATGGCAGCGCGCGTCAACTCGGCTACCGCGTCGACGTTGCCGCCCAGCTGTCGCACGAGCGGGTCGTCGGCGTCGGCGACGAACAGCTGCGCGTTCGCCCGCACGAACGACGCGTCGTCGCCGTTCCTCTGCAGCCAGACGAGGGTCACCACCGACATGGCCGCAACCAGGCCGAACAGCGTGAACGACGGCCAACGTCGAGCGCCTTGCAGCAGCGCGTCAGCGCCGAGTGCGGACAGCACCACGAGCGCCATCGCGACCGTGAACAGGAGGCGGCGCAGGTCGGCGGCGCCGAGCCCCGGCACCCACTGCGCGAGGCCCAGGAACGGTTGGTCGGCCGTGGCGATGCCGAACGCGACGACGGCCACGAGTACGAAGAAGGCGACGATGGCGCGACGTTGCCGGTCGAACAACGCCAGCAGGGCGCAGGCGAGCGGAGCCAGACCGATCGCGAACGAGGTCTCGACCCAGCTCTGGAACGCAGTGCTGCTCTCGCCGCGCAGGGGCTGCTCGAGCAGCACGAGATGGCTCCACGGCATTCTCGTCACGAACGCCGACGCCGGCTCGCCGGGCAACGGTGGGTAGAAGTGGTCGCCGGCCCAGCTCAGCAGGTCGGGCCAGCACAGGGACAATGCGTGGTCCCATTCGAGGC
>JAYUCN010000578.1:0-9791 GCA_043740335.1 Planctomycetota bacterium | reverse complement strand
TCATCATCGACTTCATCGACATGTCGCACGAGAAGCACCGGCGCGGCGTCGAAAAGCGGCTCATCGATTCGCTGCGCGGCGATCGTGCCCGCATCAAGGTCGGTCGCATCAGTCCGTTCGGCATGCTCGAGATCACGCGCCAACGCGTTGGCCCGGGTCTGAAACGCACCGTGTTCATGCAGTGTCCGCACTGCAAGGGTGCCGGCTGGTCGCGCACCGTGCAGAGCAAGGCCCTGTCCGTGCTGCGCGAATCGCGCGCGCTCGTCAACCTGAAGGGCTACTCGGTACTGCAGGTGTTCGTGGCACCCGCCGTCGCCGACTTCCTCGTCAACTACAAGCGTCGCGGCATCCTCGAGCTCGAAGACGCGGTCGGCAAGTCGATCGCGTTCAAGCCCGAACCGAGCTACCCGATCGATGTCGTGCACTACCGGTTCCTCACGGGCGACGGTCAGGAAGCGCGCATCGCGATCCCGGCGGGATTGGGTGTGAAGGCGTAGGAGTTGCGCGGCAGCGTCGGATCGGGTTCGCCGCCTTCACCGCCGTGCGCGCTTGGGTTCCCGCCTGCTCGGCGTCCGGTGCATGCGCCCCACCAACGCATCCACGGAAAGCGCTCCGCGCAGCCGGTGCCGCCGCTCCCCATAGTCGCCGTCTCCGGGCTGTGTCTGCAGAGCGAATCGGAGCGCGCCCGAATAGCCGAGGTGCTTGATCAAGACCCGCCACGCGAGTGCCCGTAGTTCAGCGTTGTTCAGGTGGCTGGTCTTCATGACTTGCCCTCGATCTCGATCAGGGCAAGCGCATCCAGTGGCGAGACGACTCTGGTCCCGCGCCCGGCGGGCCGGCGGTGGCTGCGGCGCAGGAAGCGGTCGTCCGTCGTGACCAGCAGCTCGGCTTGCCCAGCCTCGGCCGAAGCCAGGTGCAGCGCATCGAGTCCACGCAGGCCAAGCCGCTCCAGGACGCGGGCCCTCTCGATCACCGACGCGGATGCGGTGATCGTATGTTCCGCCAGAGCAATGAACCCGGTGACCATGGCGACGCGCTCCTGATCCAGATCTTGCCCGGCTTCGTACTCGAGATACTCGGAGTCTCACCAGCTTGACCTTCCCTTGTTCGATCGCCTCGATCAAGTCCACGACAGCCTCGGCTTCCATGCGAACGCGCCGGGCGCTCAGATCGTCGAACGGGCGGTTGAGGGCGCTCGTGTTCAATAGATTCGCACTGGCTCCACCCTAGCGCCGGCTCCTGGATCGTGCCAGCCGTGGTCGGCGGAGCAGTGGCGAGTTGCGGTTGCCTTTGCACGCTGCTCGCCCTGATGCCCTCAGGTGCCGAGGTGCTTGAAACGCCGGGAGGCCCCGCTACTATCTCCGGCCCCTTACCCCGGCCACCCCCCGTCATGTACGCCGTCGTCGATGATCGCAACCAGCAGTACCGGGTCCAGCCCGGTGACCGCATCCAGATCCACCTCCGCAATGGCGTCGCCGAAGGCGAGACCGTGACCTTCGACAAGGTCTGCCTCGTCGGTGGCGAGGGTTCTGGTGGCGAGAGTTCTGGCCGCATCGGCACCCCGTTCGTGCAAGGCGCGTCGGTGACCGCCAAGGTGGTGCGTCAGCTCAAGGGACCGAAGGTCGTGATCTGCAAGTTCCGGCGCCGCAAGAACAGCCGCCGCCGCACCGGGTTCCGCGCGCAGTTCACCGAAGTCCAGATCGAAGCGATCAACGGCTGAGCTCGGGCGACGAAGGCACCACCGAGAACGCACCAACCGAGGCATTGCAATGGCTCACAAGAAAGGACAAGGTTCGACGCAGAACGGCCGCGACAGCAACCCCCAGTATCGCGGCGTCAAGGCGTACGGCGGTCAGCGCGTCACCAGCGGCACGATCATCGTGCGGCAGGTCGGCACCAAGTTCCACGCGGGTCGCAACGTGCGGCGCGGTGGCGACAACACCCTCTTTGCCGTAGCGGCTGGCGTGGTGCGCTTCCAGTCGAACGGCAAGATCCACGTCGACACGGAAGTTGGCGGCTGATTCTCCCCTGGTCGACTACCACTACGCACTGCTGCTCCATCCGGCCGGCCTTCGACTCTCGGCGCGACATGCAGAGCCCGCCCCTTCCGACCGGTTCGGCGAACAGTTGGCGAGGTAGCGCGCATGTTCGTCGACGAATTGGAGATCAGTGTTGCAGCCGGCAAGGGGGGCGATGGCTGTGTCTGCTTCCTGCGCGACGCCAAGACGCTGCGCGGCGGCCCCAACGGCGGTGACGGCGGTGACGGCGGCGATGTGATCCTGCTACCGACCACACACTGCAACACGCTCTACCACTTGACCGGTCGCGGCCAGTTCGTGGCCAGCAGCGGTGGCCAGGGGTTGCCGCAGAACTGCGGCGGCAAGGACGCCGAGGACCTCGTGATCGAGGTGCCCGTCGGCACGCTCGTGCTCGATGCCGCGCGCGGCAACCTGCTCCAGGATCTCGACACCGCCGAACGCACATGGGTGCTCGCGCGCGGCGGCCATGCCGGTCGTGGCAACACCCGCTTCGCGACGGCCACGCACCGGACGCCGCGCACCGCGGAACGCGGCAAGCCCGGCGAACAACGGCGCGTGTTGCTCAGTCTGAAGCTCATCGCCGATGTCGGACTGCTAGGTCTGCCCAACGCGGGCAAGTCGACCCTGCTGGCGACGCTCACGAAGGCGCGGCCCAAGATCGCCGGCTATCCGTTCACGACGCTCGAGCCGATGCTCGGCATCGCGCAGGGGCCCGGCGAAGCAACCTTCGTGCTGGCCGACATCCCCGGACTCATCGAGGGTGCCTCGGCAGGCAAAGGCCTCGGCGACAAGTTCTTGAAGCACGTCGAACGCACGCGCCTCCTCCTGCACCTCGTCGATTGCGGCGATCTGCCCATTGCCGAGCCAGGCGAGGCCTTCCGCGTCGTCCGCCGGGAGCTGGCCCAGCACTCCGAAGACCTCGCTCGGCGCCCGACCCTGGTGGTCGCGACCAAGGTCGAGGACGAGGCCGGGCGCCAACGCGCCCAGGCACTGGCGCAAGCAGTCGGCCTGTCCGTGCTGCCGATCTCGAGTGCTACCGGCGCCGGGCTGCGAGAACTCACGCTCGCGGTGTGGTCGATGCTGACGGCTCTTCCGCGGACCATCGGGGTCTGAACGGACCCGCTGGCGGTGCGGCTCGGATGCACGCCTTCGGCTTGCGCGGCCGGCTGCCGATAGAAGGGGTGGAGGACACCAGTGACCAGCAACAACGTCGGTCCGAGCCAGATCACCGCCAGCCGCATGCCCAAGCTGCGGGACTTCCTGCGCATCATGGTGAAGGAAGATGCGTCGGACCTCGTGCTCAAGGCAAACGGTTGCCCGGCAGTGCGCGTGGCCGGTGTCATCCGCTTCCTCGGCGACCAGCCGCTGACGGCGGAGCTCGTGCGCTCCTACGTCGAGGAGGTCCTGACCGAGCGCGGTCGCCGCGAGTTCAAGGATTCGGGTGCCACCGATACGGCCGTGGCCCTGCCCGGCGTCGGGCGCTTCCGCTGCAACGCGTTCCATCAGTGCGGCGAGCTCGGTCTCGTCTTCCGCGCGATCAAGAGCGAGATTCCGTCCTTCAAGGACCTGAACCTGCCCGTCGAGTCGCTCAAGCGGCTCGCCTCGCTGAAGCGCGGCCTCGTGCTCGCGACCGGCATCGCCGGTTCCGGCAAGTCGACCACCCTCGCGTCGATGATCGAGTACATCAACCGCACGATGAACAAGCACATCATCACGATCGAGGATCCGATCGAGTTCCGCTTCGAGGACAAGCGGTCGATCGTCAACCAACGTGAAGTGGGCAGCGACGTCGTCAACTTCGCCTCGGCGCTGCGCCAGGCCGTGCGCCAGTCGCCGGACGTGATCCTGATCGGCGAGATGCGCGATGCCGAGACGGTTTCGGCCGCGATCTCGGCCGCTGAGACGGGTCACCTCGTGTTCTCGACGCTGCACACGGTCAACGCGGTGCAGACCGTCGAGCGCATCATCACGTTCTTTCCGCCGCACCAGCACGAACTGGTCCGGCTGCAGCTCGCGCTCAACCTGGCCGGGGTCTGTTCACTGCGCCTCGTCAAGAACAAGGAAAGCACGGCGATGGTGCCGGCTGTGGAACTGCTGATCAACACGCCGACGGTGCGGGAACTGCTCGAACAAGGCCAGACGCGCCTGTTGCCGAAGGCCCTGAACGAAGGCAGCTACTACGGCACGCTGACCTTCAATCAGTCGCTCATCCGCCTGTTCCAGGCCGGCAACATCAGCCTCGAAGATGCACTCGCGTCGTCGGACAATCCCGACGAACTGAAGATGCAGATGCGCGGCATCACGCAGGGCGCGCAGACGCGGCCGGCGCAAGGCACGTAGTCGAGGCCATGGGGCCCTCGCGGCCCCTGCGTGCGCCGGCAGCTGGCGAACAGTAGTCTGATGCCGGCGATGGATCGGCTGCGCACAATCGGCATCGTGGCCCACATCGACGCGGGGAAGACCACGCTGACCGAGCGCATCCTGTTCGACACGGGCGCGCAGACCTGGATCGGCAGTGTCGACGACGGCACCGCGACGATGGACTGGATGCCGGCGGAGCGCAGTCGCGGCATCTCGATCACGGCCGCCGCCACGCGCGTCGCCTGGGGCGAGCACGTGTTGCAGGTGGTCGACACACCAGGGCATGTCGACTTCACCGCCGAGGTCGAACGATGTCTCTACGTGCTGGATGGCGTGGTCGTGCTCGTCGACGGCGTGCGCGGGGTCGAGTCGCAGACCGAAACCGTCTGGCAGCAGGCCGTCGCTCGTGGCCTGCCCCGCCTCCTGTTCGTCAACAAGCTCGATCGCACGGGCGCCGATTTCGGGGCCGTGGTGGCGGCAGTGCAGGAACGGTTCGAGTGCCGCGCGCTGCCCCTCGTCGTGCCGCTCGCGGACGCAGCCGGCCGCTTCGCCGGCCTCGGCGATGCCCTGACCGGTGCCGTGCAATGGTTCGACGGTCGGCCTGATCCGGCAGAGGCCCCGCGCCTGCAGGCCGAGATCCTGCGCGCCCACGAACGCGTCGTGGAAGCTGCGGCGGACGCCGACGAGTCGATCCTCATCGACGTGCTCGCCGGTCATCGCGTACCCGCCGAGCGGCTGCGCCACGCCCTGCGCCCCGAGTTCCTCGCCGGCCGGCTCGTGCCCGTACTGTGTGGGGCCGCGCTCTGGAATCGTGGTGTCGACTGGTTGCTCGATGCCGTGGTCACCCTGATGCCCCGGTTGTCCGAACTGCCGCGGCATGGCCTTTGGTCTGCCGAACGCGCGCGCGATGTCGAGGCGCCGTTCTGCGGGTTCGTGTTCAAGGTCCAACACGGCGCGGAAATCTGGAACTTCGTCCGCATGGTGCGTGGCCGGCTCGCTGCCGGCGCGCGGTGGTGCCGGGGCAAGCAACCGTCGGCGCAAGGGGTCATTGGCGAACTGTGGCTCGTGCAAGCCGACCGTCACACCAGGACCGACGTTGCCGTGCCGGGGGAGATCGTCGTCTTGCCGGGCGAACTCGGCCTGCGCACGGGGGACACCGTCTGTGATCCGGAGCAGACCGTGGTGTTGCCGATGCCGAGCTTTCCGTCGCCCGTGCTGGCCGTGACCTTTGAGCCGGCGCAGGCCGAAGATGGGCCGAAGGTCACGGCGGCGTTGCGCGAACTGGCGATCGACGATCCCACCCTGCTCATCGATGGCGACCAGGATCGCATCACCGTGCGCGGCATGGGGGAGTTGCACCTCGACATCGTCGCCGACCTCGTCCGGGCTCGCACCGGCGCGTCATTCCAGACTTCGAAGCCGCAGGTGGATCGTCGCGAGACGGTTCGCGCGGAGGGTCATGGGGTTGGCGAAGTGCGCGCCCTGGTGGCCGGGCGTGAGCGGGCAGCGCGCTGCGTCGTCACGATTGCGCCGATGGCCGATCGCCTGGTGCCCGCAGTCCTTCGCAATACTGCCGACGTTCCCGGAGCGGCGGCGGCAGTCGAAGAACTGCGGCAGCGACTGTTGTCCGGTTCGCGAGTTGGTCCGCTGTACGGGGCTTTGGTTTCGCTGATCGAAGTGCAGGCGGAAGGCGGCGAACTCGTCGAGCCTCTGTTGCAGCAGGCGGTAGCCAAGGCTCTAGCGGTGGCCATCGAGCAGGCTGGACTGGTCGAGTTGGAGCCTTGGGTGCAGGTCGAAGTCTGGTGTCCCGAGAACACGTCCGCGGCAGTGCTCGCCGACCTGGGCGCGCGGGGTGCTGCGGTGTCCGGGGTATCCTCGGGTCGCCTGGGTGCCCGCCTGCAAGGGCGTGCCCCCCTTGCCCGCATGCTGGGTTACGTCACGAGGTTGCGGTCGATGACGCGCGGGCTCGGACAGGTCACCCTGCAGCCCGCCGGGTTCGCCCCCGTGCGCACCTGAGTGCGCTGTGCGCAAGGTGTGCCAATGCGGTGGGCAACCCATGCCGCTGATTTGTGGGTTGCCGCGCTTGACCTTGCCAGGCGCGATCACTACCCTGCCCCGCCCTTGCGCTCCAGGGAGCACATCGATCGAGGTAACCCGATCAATGTAACCCCTCGCCGCGCGCGGGTCACGCCGGAATCGCGCAGACAGTGACTGCGTGATGCTTGCGACGCGATGCCTGCAACCACCAGTCGGGCGATCCGACGTTGGTTCACCAGAGTTCCTGAAGCCTATGCAAGAGCGAATCCAGATCCGGATGGAGGCCTACGATCACGAGGCCCTCGACCAGGCAGCACTCGACATCGTCGAGACCAGCAAGCGCACGGGTGCCCGGATCGCTGGGCCGGTGCCGTTGCCGACTCGCATCGAACGCTACACGGTGTTGCGCTCGCCGCACATCGACAAGAAGAGCCGCGAACAGTTCGAGATCCGGACACACAAGCGGCTGATCTACATCTCCGAGCCGACCACCAAGACCGTGGATGCTCTGAGCAAGTTGAACATGCCTGCCGGCGTGGACATTCGCATCAAGGCTTGCTGAGCAGGGTTTGCTGGAGCCAGCCAAAACTCAACCCGAACGTCCGAGTCACGAACCCGTCGAGTCGCGAACCGTCAAGCTCACCAACATGGCCGAGGTCAAAGTCTTTGAGGGCGGTGCTGTCACGTCGAAGGATGTCGACGCGTCTGCCTTCGGTACGCGTGTCCTGGGGCGAACGCTCAAGGACGCGATCGTGATGTATGAGGCCAATGCGCGCGCTGGCACGGTCCAGGCTCGTACGCGCAGCATGGTTCACGGCGGCAACAAGAAGCTGTGGCCGCAGAAGCACACGGGTCGCGCGCGCATGGGCACGACCAAATCGCCGCTGTGGCGTGGTGGTGGTCGCATCCATCCGCCAGCTCCGCGTGATCACAGCTACGCGATGCCCAAGAAGGCTCGCCGGGTCGCTTTGCGCAATGCACTGTTCACGAAGTTCCGCGATGGCGAGGTTGCCATCGCCACCGGTTGGCCGACGGGCAAGCCGAACACCAAGTCGGCAGCGTCGATCCTGAGCACGCTCGGCATGCGCGGCAGCGCGACGGTGGTCACCGAGGCCGTGGACCGCAACCTTTGTCTGTCATTGCGCAACGTGCCGCTCGTGGACGTGCGTACGCTCGACGATCTGAACGCGCGGCAGGTGCTGTTGCGTCGGTATCTGGTCTTGACCCCGGCCGCGTTCACGGCGCTCGAACAGCGCTTTGCGAAGAAGGAGTCCTGAGATGCAGAACCCGGCCCAGTTCTACAATGTCATTCGCCGTCCGCTCGTCACGGAGAAATCCTCGACGATGCAGGGACTGCGCAACCAGTTCAGCTTCGAGGTCGCCACGGCCGCCAACAAGTCGGAAGTGAGGAAGGCCGTCGAGACCTTGTTCTCGGTGAAGGTCGTCAAGGTCAACATGGCCAACGTGCCGGGCAAGGCTCGTCGCATGTTCGGCCGTCCAGGCGAGACCCGCCCGTGGAAGAAGGCTGTCGTCACCCTGCGTCAGGGCGACTCGATCGACATCTCCTAGCGACCACCTGGCAACCCTCCTGCCGATCCCCAGCAGCGCCGTCCAGTCCATTCACGAAGTACCATGCCAATCAGGGTATACAAGCCAACCTCCGCGGGACGACGAAACTCGTCGGTGCTGGACTTCAGCCATCTGACGAAGGGCAAGCGCCGCGAGAAGAGTCTCACGGAACGTTTGACCGACCGGGCTGGCCGCAATGCAGTCGGCAACATCACGAGCCGCTTCCGCGGCGGCGGTGCGCGCCACATGTATCGCAAGGTCGACTTCCGGCGCGACAAGGACGGGGTCCCGGCGGTCGTAGCGGCGATCGAATACGACCCGAACCGCAGCGCCGACCTCGCCCTCCTGCACTACGCGGATGGCGAAAAGCGCTACATCCTGGCGCCGAAGGGCCTCGTCGTCGGCGGCAAGGTTCTCTCGGGGGCGCGCTGCGATCCCGATGTCGGCAACGCGATGCCGCTCGAGACCATTCCGCTCGGCTTGCAGGTCCACAACGTCGAGCTGCAGCCCGGACGCGGCGGCCAGATTGCGCGCTCCGCCGGCAGGTCCTGCCAGCTCATGGCGCGGGATGGCGAGTACGCCGTCATCGTCATGCCCTCGGGCGAGATGCGCAAGATTCACAGCCGTTGTCGCGCCACGATCGGTGAGGTCGGCAACGCCGACTGGCAGAACGTGCGGTGGGGCAAGGCGGGCCGCGTGCGCCACATGGGCCGTCGTCCGCACAACCGTGGCACGTCGCAAAACCCGGTGAGCCACCCGATGGGTGGTGGTGAGGGGCGCACTGGCGGTGGCCGTCACCCGTGCTCGCCGACCGGTCTGTTGGCCAAGGGTGGCAAGACGCGCCGCGGCAAGGCGCGCAGCAGCCAATTCATCCTGCGGCGCCGTCCGCCGGGCAAGCACGTGGCAGTGGGTAGCGGCAGCTAAGCCAGGAGCATTCGATGAGTCGCAGTATCACCAAGGGTCCCTTCGTTCATCCGAGCCTGCTCAAGAAGGTCGCGGCGTTGAACCAGAAGGGCGCCAAGGATCCGATCCAGACTTGGTCGCGCGCGAGCGTGATCCTGCCCGAGTTCGTCGGGCATACCTTCAACGTGCACAACGGGCGCACCTTCCTCAAGGTCTACGTGAACGAAGACATGGTCGGTCACCGGCTCGGTGAGTTCTCGCCGACGCGCACGTTCCGCGGCCACTCGACCAGGAAGGTGGAAGAGGTGAAGCCATGAGCTTCGAAGTCCGTGCGGTTCACCGCGGCGCCCGCATGGGTGTCTACAAGGCTCGCCGGATCCTTGCCCTGATCCGGGGTCGCACTGCCAATCAGGCGCTTGATGAGCTGCGCCAGGACCGCCATCGCGCCTCCCGCGCCGTCTACAAGGTGCTCGCATCGGCCGTTGCGAATGCGCTGCAGAATCCGGCGGTGCGCGCCAACCGGTTGGTCGTGTCCAAGACCTGGGCCCACGACGGTCCGCTCCTCGCTGGTGGCATGCGCATGCGCCCGGGGCCGCAAGGTCGGGCGATGCCGATCAAGCGCCGCACCTGCCACATCCACGTTCACGTCGCGGACCCGCAGGTTGCCAATCGGGCGGGCAGTTCCTCTGATGTGGATGGGCCGTCCGAAGCTGGTGGGGGAGGAGAATAACTCATGGGTCAGAAAGTCCATCCGACCGGCTTTCGTATCGCGATCACCGAACAGTGGCGTTCGCGCTGGTACGCGAACAAGAAGGACTTCGCGAAGAACCTCATCGAGGACTTCAAGATCCGCAAGTTCATCCGCAAGGAGTGGGCGTTTGC
>JAYUCN010000577.1:0-4057 GCA_043740335.1 Planctomycetota bacterium | reverse complement strand
GTGCCGCGATGGTCCTGCCTGCGGACGACGAAGTGCGGCCGACGGACGTCGCCTGGCTCGTCGTTGCCCACTACTGGTACCTGCGCGCGAGCCGCGACACGGCGATGATCCGCGAGCGCTGGCCCTGGCTGCGGGCGGTCGCACAGCGCGCGGCTGCAGCTCCAGGACCCAGTCCGGCGACGTTCGTGCACGAAGCGATGCTCGTGCACTGCTTGTTCTGCCTCGGCGGGTTGCAGGACACTCTGGATCGCATCGAGCGCCCAGCGCGCTGGCGATCGTCGGCACCCTCCCCGCGCCCCGGGGCCGAGTGGACTTGCGCCGCCGTGACGCGGCAGATCGAACTCGAACGTTCGGCGTGGCAACCTGGCCGCGGCCATTTCCGGGCTCACCTCACGGCCGGGACCATCGCGCTGCCCGAGCGAGCCGATGTCTCACTGCTCGCACCTGCCGCTGCCGGATTGCTGGTTGCCACCAGCGACCGCATGCTGCGTCACCTGCGTGCGGTCGTGGCCGACGAACAGGCGACGACGAACTGCCTGCACGCGTTCGCCGAGCCGTTCTTGCCGCTCACCGCCGCATTGGCCCTGTCGGCCGCCACCCAACTGGATGACGAAGCTGCACGGAGCACCTTCTGGAGCCAACTGGTCGAGCTCGACCCGGTGGCCCCCCGCATCGAGACCGCCGTCGCCGGCGCGCAACTCGACGGCGCCTGCTTCGCCCTCACGGGCCTGCGGCTGGCCACGGGTGCCGGACTCGACGAAGACTGGGTGCGCATGCGACCGTGGTTGCCACCGCATCATGACCACCTCGTCCTGCGTGGCCTGCATGCCGACGGCGCCCACTTCGAGCTCGAGCTGTCGGTCCGCACCGGCCCGCTGCACGACGACGAAGCCGGCGAGCCAGCCATCGCGACCTGTGCAGCAAGCGGCTCCCGACTCCGTGTTCGGCTCACCCTCGTGGCAACGGCAGGCAGCACGAGCCGTACCGTGATCGTGCAGGGAGCGGGCGTGCAGTACCTCGCCGAGATGCGGTGTGGCGACGTGCTGGAACGATCCCTACCGCGGTCGGATGCGGAAGCGCAGCACGAGTCGCGCCGCCGGTAGCGGGCGCGCCTCGGCCTGCTTCGGCCCTGGCGCGGCCTGCAGCTCCTGCTGCGCCAGCGGCACCTCGCTCGTCTCACCGTTGGTCAGCTGCAGGTTCGCCGACTGAGCAAAGGTGGCGAGCCGACGCAGCAGGAGCTGAAGATCCTCCTTGCTGCCTTCGACGAGCCAACCGCGCTCCACGGGCGACGGTTCGTTCCTTCGGTACTGCTCGCCGCCACGAACGTCGCCGCGGCTCTGCTCGCCCCGTTCCTTGGACTCGCTGTCCTTGGACCCGCTGTCACCGACGCCGCCGACACCGGCCACCGCCGGCATGTCCCGCAGCGGAGTGAGCCGCAGCAAGCGGGCGCCGGCGGTCCAATCCTGCGCAACCGCGTCGATCTCGGCAGCCACCTCGGCAGATACAGTCATCTGGTTCTTGAAGAACGCGTCGAGTCGCGCGAGCAGTTCGGCCTGCCCCGCGGCCTCATCCTTCGAACGCGCGCCGCTGGCTGGCCCTGCCGGAGCGGCGGGCACAGGTTGCTGCTGCTCGAGCTTCGGAGCCGCAGCGATGGCTGCGCCATGCACGATCACGACCGGCAACGGCTCACCACCCTCGTGAGCCTTCTGGTTGCTGCGCCCAATCGGACTTGCCGTCGCGCGGGCTTGCTTGCCGTCACCAGGCACCTCACCCGCTGGCCGCGCAACAGGGTCTTCGGTGCCCACCGGCTGAACGGGCACGGACACTGACTTCTCTGTGCCTTCGGTCGCACCCTCACGACTCGGCGATTCCTCCGCACGGCGCGCCGCTCCGAGCCTGAGCCCGCCGTCCGACTTCTTGGACTCGCCGGGCCTTGGCGACTCTTCGCCAGGTGCCGGCGCAGCGGGCTTGGCTGCCGCCGCGGCAATGCCTGGATCCTCCGGCGCCGCGTTGGCAGCACCGACCGGCGGTTGGTCGGCCGAACGACTCGCGTCCGTGAGCAGGATCTTCGCGGTGGGCTTCGAGTCCGCGGCTCCGCCCGTCGCGAATTGCGCGTTCAGGTCGTCTGCGCCGGTCGATCCCTTGTCCGTCTCGGGGTGTCCGGGCGCTTCTTGCGCCACCGTGTCGAGTGCCGCAGGCTGCGGCAACCACGAGTTGACCCAGAGGGCAACAACCAGCAAGGCCGCCGCACTGGCAAGGCTCCAGAGCAACGGGCGATACCGCGAACGCGGCCTGGCCTCAGCCCCTGCCTGCTTGCCGGCCGCGATGGCAGACAGCACGCGATCGGCCATGCGCACGGGCGAGGTCGGCGCGCGCAAGGCAGCCCGCAGGGTCGCAACCGTCTGCTCGTACTGCTCGAGGTCCTTGCGCAACCGCGGGTTCACGCGCAGCTCGGCAGTGAAGCGTTCGCGCTCCCGATCGCTGAGGCGGCCGTCCACCCAATCCGCGAGGCGTTCGTCGATCTCACGTTCGGGCTCACGTTCTGGCTTGGCCGTCATTGCACGAACTCCCGAAGCATCCACTGCAGTTGCAACCGACCGCGATGGATGCGCGACCGCACGGTGCCGATCGGCAGGTCGAGCACGGTCGCGATCTCCTCGTACGAAAGGGATTCCATGTCGCGCAGCACCACGGCCTCCCGGAACTCGTCGGGCAGGTTGTGCACGCATTGCCGCACCCGGGCCAGGAACTCGTGTTGGTGCGCCAACTCGCCGGGATCCTGCTCGCGACCTGGCGGCGTGATGTAGAGGTCGTCGGTGCCCTGGATCGGCGCGTCGATCGACAGCGTGCGACGGTCGCGCTTCTGCGCGCGGCGGCGGCGATACTCGGTGATTGCGACGTTCATCGCGATCGTGTGCAACCAGGTCACGAACCGCACCTGCCCGTCGAAGGTCGGCAGCCCCTTGTGCACGCGCAGGAACACCTCCTGGCAGAAGTCTTCTGCCATCGCGCGGTCACAGTGCAACACCGACGTCATCACTCGCATCACCCGGTCCTGGAACATCTCGAGCAGGGTCCGAAAGGCATCCAAGTCGCCCTTCTGGGCGCGCAGCATGGGTTCGCGCGCGGGATCCACCTCGCCTGTGTCACCGCTGTGCGGCGATCCACTCGAGCGTTCCCGGTACTTCACCGGCTGGGCACCGAGCAGGAGACGCGCTTGCCCCGGCGTGGTTCCGTCGACGATCGGCTTTTTCTCGGGGGTCACGGCGTGAGGAAGGGTCGATGGGACGGCGGCAACGCGCAACCGGTGCGAGCCTGCTTGACCCCGTCACGATATCGTCGAAGCAGGAAGGTGGCGACCGCCAACGCGGAAGCGCCACCGAACTCCCGACACCGATCCTCCACGCTACGGACCCCCATGGCCGAGACCGTGTTCACGTTCCCATGCCCCTGCTGCAACAAGCTCATCGAGGTCGACACCCGTTCCGGCAAGGCCCGCGCGGCACGCCCTGAAGAAGCGAAGGGAGGCCGCGACCTCGACCAACTGTTGAAGGACCAGAATCGGGACAAGAGGCGGCTCGGCGACCTGTTCGCGTCGGCGAAGGACCTCGAGAAGGGCAGTGCCGACCGCCTCGACGACCAACTGAAGCGGGCCAAGGACGAGGCGAAGAAGGACAAGGATGATCGGCCGCGCAACATCTTCGACCTCGACTGACGTCAGGCGAGGCCATAGCCCAGCAGGGAGCCGACCTGGTAGATGGCGACGGCCGCCAGCCAGGCGAGCACCGTCATGTAGCCGAACGTGAACAGCGGCCACCGCCACGAGTGCGTCTCGCGCCGGATCGCGGCGAGCGTGCCAGCACACTGGCTGCACAGCGCGAAGAACGCCATCACGGCCAGTGCCGTGAGGCCGTTCATCGTGGGCTTACCGTCCAGTCCGCGTGCCGAACGCAGTGCCTCTTGCAGCCGCGGATCCGGGTCGTCCCGCGATGCCGCAACCTCGCCGAGGCTATAGAGAGTGCCCAACGTCGGCACGACCAGTTCGCGCGCGGGGAAG
>JAYUCN010000576.1:0-1617 GCA_043740335.1 Planctomycetota bacterium | reverse complement strand
GACCGTCAACGTTCCGGGCGGCAAGCTCGTCGTCTTCACGGTGCCCGCAGCACGCCTCGAAGCGCGCGACAAGGGAGCCGTGCCGATCGCCGTGCTCGCCAAGGGCAAGGACGGCGACCAGGGCTCGTGGAACCTCCTGCTCGGCAAGTCCGACGCGAAGCTCGTGCCGTGGCTGTCGGCGCCGAAGGACCAGAACGGTTTCGGCACCGTGGCGGCGCCCGACGAGAAGCTGCAGGCCACGGGCACGGTGACTGCGGTCGAAGCGAAGGTCGAGAAGCCGGTCGAGATCCTCGAACTGCGACAGTCGTCGCTGCAGAAGGGCGAACTGCTCGTGACCATCGCGTTCGGCCAGGAAGTGCTCGAGATCCGCGTGCAGGAACCGAAGGGCAAACCAGGCAAGTGAGTCTCAGCGGCCCGTCGGCGGCAGCGCGCGCTTCTTCATCTCGACAAAGGCCGGCGGCAACCGCGCCTCGCGTTCGTGGAACGCCGCGAACTGCTTGTCGATGAGCGCCTGGGTCACGGTCGGCGGTCGCGGCTCGTCGGCGCTGAAGGCGATCATGAGGTTGTCCTTGTACTTCTCCCCCGGCATCCGGTAGTCGCAGGCGTCGCTGCCCTGTTCACCGACCACGTACTCGGTGACATCGCGCCGCCGCACCATGGCGAAGTCGTTGTCGCGCATGACCTGCATGGCGCTGGCGATCGGTTCGGAGCTGGCCCGCGCTTCGCTCTTCGCCGGCGGCGTCGCCGAACGTGCGACGTTGCGCCAGAAGGTCGCCCGCTCGACCCGGTGATCCTCCTCACTGAGCGGGCGTCGCACACAGATGCCAGCGCCATCGATCGTGACGACGGGCCGTTCCTCCTTGGCCGCCTGCTCGAGCAGCGCGCGCGTCGCAGGCGACACCTTTCTCTCAGCGAGCCACGCCGCGAGCAGCAGCCGACTGCACTGCGCCGCGAACTCCTTTGGCCGGTGGATGCGCACGAACTGATAGAAGCACAAGCGCCCCTGTTCGTCGGTGAAGAACGCGCCGGCCTCGATGTCGAAGAACGGCACGAAGCGCATCCACTTCTCCTCGTCGGCGTCGCGGCCCTTCTGCTCGTCGACGCTCGGTCGCGTGACGTCGATGACGCCGAGGCCCGGCCACGGGATCGCCGCCACGTCGCGGCACCTGCGCAGGTTCGCGAGATCCTTGGCGACGCCGTCGGCGCTCGTGGCCGACGACGACACGCCGCGGCTCACGATCATGAGATCGAGGCGGTCGTTCTTGGCGTCGGCGACGGCGCGCACCTCCAACGACTCGACTTCGAGGCAGCCCGCGAGCAACAGCAGGGACGCGAACACGAACGAACGCTTGGACATCGACACCTCCAGGGCGACGGGCCCGTCATCATCGCCAGTGCGGACTGCGGCGAGAACCCGGCGCCAGGGATTCCGCATTCTCGCGCACCCGCATGGCTGCTTAGACTCCCTGCATGCGACCGACAGCAACCCTGACCTTTCTGCTCACTGCCGTCGCGGCCTGCTCCACGTCGACCGGCACCAGCGACCCGATGACGAACCCGTTCTTCGCCGCGAGTTCCCTGCCCTGCAACACGCCGCCGTTCGATCGCATCCGCGAC
>JAYUCN010000575.1:0-1622 GCA_043740335.1 Planctomycetota bacterium | reverse complement strand
ATCGAGGCGATCGACGCCGCGTTCTGCGGTGTCGGTGCCACCCCGCCGGGCACGCCGTGCACACAGGCCGGGTTGGCGGCGTTCACGGACCTGCTGTTCCTCGCCCAGTGGCACGACGCCGCGACGCTGGAACGTGTGCTGGACCTCGCTGCGGCAGCCGGCCCGTGCCACGACGACACGCTGCAAGCGGTGTTCGGGTGGCTCATGCACGACGACACCGCCGTCACTGCCCTCGCGTGTGCATGGCTCGCGAAGCGCGGGGACGCTGTGCGCAAGGCCATCGCTGGCTGTGGCGAACCGGCATCGCTGCTGCGTTCTCCCCTCCAGTCGGCTCGCGAGGGCGCCGCGGGCCCGATGTTGGAACTCCTGGTGCAGGTCATGTGCTCGGACAACTCCGAGGCGAACCTGCGCCAGAACCTCGAAGACGACAACCGACGGTTCCTGACGCACACGCTCGCACTGGCATTGGCGAAGCCGCAGCCGGAACTGGCTGCCGCTGCGCCGAGGCTGCGGGCTCTGCTCGCCGAGCCGGGCCAGCCGGCGATGGAGATGCGCATCGGTGGCCGTCGCAAGCGCCTCGCAATCGACCTCACCAACGAACTGCGCGCGCTCGCGGCGATCGCGCTCGTCGATGCCCACCAGGCATTCGAGCCGGCAGCTGGTCTCGATCAGGCGCTGCGCCACACGATCGGCGTCGGACTCGAGGAACTCGAAGGTCACATCGCCGAGCTGCGCCGACAGGACCGCCTGGTGACGCTGCTCGAGAAGATCGAAGATCACTGCCGCACCGCCATGGGTGTGCCGTCGCATCTCCGCTGGCCGTCGCTCACCGGCACCGGGCACTGAGGTCGCCATCCCAGAGTTCGCCGGCATCGGCGCGGGCTCGCAGTTCCATGGACGACGGTTCGTCGAACCAACGTTTCCCTGGCGCGACCACCGGCCGCTATCCTGCGCGCCCCGCGATCCTCGGATTGACATGCGCGACAAGGTTCTCATCGGTTACGGCCAGGGCTTCTGGGGCGACTCGATCCTCGGCCCCGTGCGCCTCGTGCGCGAAGGCCCGCTCGACTACCTCGCCCTCGACTACCTCGCCGAAGTCACCATGAGCATCATGCAGAAGCTCAAGGGGCGGAATCCCAAGGCCGGCTACGCGACCGACTTCGTCACGATGCTGCAGCGCACGCTGCCCGACATCACGAAGAAGGGCATCAAGGTGATCGCCAACGCGGGCGGCGTGAACCCGCAGGCCTGCCTCGACGCCGTGCTCGACCTCGCGCGCAAGCAGGGCGTCAAGGGACTCAAGGTCGGCGTCATCGAAGGCGACGACATCCTCGCGCGCATTCCCGAACTGCAGAAGAACGGTCACGCGCTCGCGAACATGGACGACGGCCGCCCGCTCTCCGCGGTGCAGAACCGACTGCTCAGCGCGAACGTCTACATCGGCGCGTTCGCCGTCGCCGAGTGCTTGAAGCAAGGTGCGCAGATCGTCATCGGCGGCCGGCTCACCGATCCAGCACTCGTCGCCGGCCCGATGATCCACGAGTTCGGCTGGAAGGCGGACGACTGGGACAAGCTCGCCGCGGGCACGATGGCCGGTCACATCGCCGAGTGCGGCCCGCAAT
>JAYUCN010000574.1:0-1626 GCA_043740335.1 Planctomycetota bacterium | reverse complement strand
GCGCGAG
The DNA here is from genome assembly GCA_043740335.1 of Planctomycetota bacterium. Taxonomy (GTDB): domain Bacteria; phylum Planctomycetota; class UBA1135; order UBA1135; family UBA2386; genus DASVAL01. The sequence goes on along the minus strand of JAYUCN010000574.1, from coordinate 1,619 downwards.
AGCGCGGCGCACCGCTTGCACGCGAGCGTGCACTGCCGGCTCGTCGAGGAGGTGCTCGTCGACATCGTCACCGACGGCACCATCGACCGTCGCTTGCGCGAACAGGGCGTGCGCAACCTCGCACAGTTGTGGGGCAACCGGCTCACATGGCGCGTGCACACCTTCTTCCCAATTCTCGCCGCGACCTGGGATGCGCGGCAGCGCGTGCGCGTGGTCGGCGGCACGCTGGTCGGCAACAGCGAGATGTTCCAGTTGCTCGCCCAGGGCGGCGAGGCCGAGTTCGTCGAGTTGCTGCTGGACCAGGACTACGGCGAAGTCGAGGTGCAGGCGTTCCGCGAGTTCCTGTTCGGCACGTCGTCGGAGGAACTCGAACGGCTGGCGCAACGCATGGTGAAGGAGGGCCTCTCGAGCATCGAACTCGACAGCCGGGTCGGGGACACCACGCGCGATGCGGGCTCGATCCTGTTCGAGTTCTTCCGCGGGCGGCTCGTGCAGTGCAGTGCGCGGCGGACCGTCACGTTGCCGGGGCCGCGGCACACGGCCGAGGGCTACGTGATGCTGGCATGGTTGGCCCGGCAGGACGGCCGCGTCTGACGCGACGACGATTCGGTGCAGCGAGGCGGCGGCTGAGCCCGAGGTGGGCCTCTGGGGAATGGCGAGCACTTGGGTATGCTGCTGCGGCCACCGGGCACCTGCCCGGCCCCGTCCCACCCTCGTTCCGACACTTTTTCATGCATCTCCATGCCCTCGCGGCGCTCGCCGCACTCGTGTTCCTCCCGCTTGCCCGAGCTCAGGGCATCGACCCCGTTGGTCGCGTTCACCCCAACGCGCAACCGCTGGCCGCGGTGGCCGTGCTCGCGGTGCCCGCGATCGACCGCGCCGCGATCTCTTTGGAAGACCAGACGCGGCACCAGAACGGGCAGCCGGCCCGCTACGCGATCGCGCAGCGCGTGTCGGTGGACCCGACCACGCACGGCACCTGGCAAGTCCTCGACCAGACCTGGTCGCTGTGGCGCCTGCGCATCCAGTCGCCGAATGCGAGCCACATCAACCTCGGCGTCTCGCAGTTCTTCCTGCCGACCGGCGGCGCGCACTTCATGGTGTGCAGCTCGGACTATTCGGACATCGTGCGCCCGTTCGACGCGCAGGATCATTCGCCGACGGGGGAACTGTGGACGCCCGTGGTTGGTACGGAGGAGATCGTCGTGGAGATCTACGTGGAGACCGCGCAGCGGCCGAACGTCCGGTTGAGCCTCGTTCAGGTCGGCTCGGGCTACCGCTACTTCGGCGCTGGCCCGGACGCGCTCGGTCAGGACATCAGCGGTTCGTGCAACGTCGACGTGGTCTGCCCGTCGGGTGCACCATGGGTCGCCGAGATCCCGGCCATCGCCGCGATCTCGTCGGGCGGCGGCATCTTCTGCACCGGCTTCATGGTCAACAACACGGCGCAGGACGGCAGGAACTACTTCATGACGGCCAACCACTGCGGCGTCACCGCTGGCGTCGCGGCGTCGCTCATCTGCTACTGGAACTACCGCAACACGACGTGCGGTGGCACGGGCGCGAACTTGAGCCAGTTCAACACGTGGTGAAGGCCGCACGCAGCGTCGACCCCGTGT
>JAYUCN010000573.1:0-4081 GCA_043740335.1 Planctomycetota bacterium | reverse complement strand
ACGGCAAGGCCGAGGCCGCCGTCGCCGTGCAAGTGCCCGAGCTCTGGTCGAAGACCGACCTGCGCACCTTCGACGGGGTCGCGACCTACACGCGCGAGGTCGAAGTGCCGGTCGCGTTCCGCGGCAAGGTTCTCGTGTTCGAACTTGGCGCGCTCGACGACATGGACACCGTGTGGTGGAACGGCGTGCGCATCGGCGGCCACGAGGACAGTGGTGCCTGGTCGACAGCGCGGCGCTACACCGTGCCCGCCAGCAGTGAAGCCAAGGGAAGCCTCGTCGTGCGCGTGGTCGACACGGGTGGCGAGGGCGGTTTCAGCGGGGCTCCCACCGAGCTGCGGCTGTTTCCGTCTGACGCGCCGGGCCGGCCGCTGCCGCTCGCGGGCACGTGGCAGCGACAACGCGGGCCGGCGTTGGCCGACCTGCCGGCCTGGCCCGCGGAGGACGACCGGCCGAACCGCCCCACGGTGTTGTGGAACGGCATGCTGGCACCGCTGGTGCCATTCCCGTTCACGGGCGCGCTCTGGTACCAGGGCGAAGCGAACCACGGTCGCGCCGAGCAGTACGCGCGGCTGGTACCGGCGATGATCGCGGACTGGCGGGCCGCGTTCGGCCGCGAGCTGCCGTTCTACTTCGTGCAGTTGGCACCCTTCGGCTACGACGGCGAGGTCGACGGCACGACGCCGTTGTTGCGCGAGGCGCAGGCCGCGGCCCTCGCCGTGCCTGGCACCGGCATGGCGGTCACGCTCGACTGCGGCGATGCGAAGGACATCCACCCGGCCGACAAGCAGCCGGTCGGACAGCGTCTCGCGCGGTTGGCATTGGCGCGGCACTACGGCGAGTCGGTGGCGTGCGAAGGGCCGCGCCTGGTCGACCTCGCCAAGGCGCTGGCGCCGAAGGCCGGTGCGTTGCGCCTCTCGTTCGAGACCGGCGGCGGGCCGCTGGTGCTCGAACCCGGCGTGTCGGGCTTCGAAGTCGCTGGCGCGGACGGCACGTTCCACGCGGCACTGGCACGCATCGACGGCACCACGCTCGAAGTCTGGTCGCTGCTGGTCGCAGAGCCTCGGCACGTGCGCTACGCATGGTCGGCAGCGCCCACGGCCACCTTGCGCAACGGCGAGGGTTTGCCGGCGCCGCCGTTCCGCGCGTCCCTGCGCTGACCCGCTGCGCGCCTCGGTCACGTCTGCTAGGCTTGCCGGCCCTGCATGGATGAAGTCGCACTGCATGCTGCCTTGCAACCGGCTGCCCCCGGTGCCGCGACGCTTCTGCCCGACGAGCTGCACGTGTGGGCCGTGCCGTTGCACGGCGATCCCGAGCGCCTGGGTGCACTGCTGTCGCCAGCGGATCTCGTGCGGCTCGAACGGTTCCGCTTCGCCGACCATCGCCGCCGCTTCCAGATCGGGCACGGTGCGCTGCGCGCGATCCTCGGTGGCTACCTCGGCCGCGACGGGGCTTCGATCGAGTTCACGCAAGGGCCGCGCGGCAAGCCCTTCCTCGCCGCGAAGGGACCGTTCTTCAACCTCTCGCACTCGGGCAAGCTGGCCCTCATCGGCGTCGCGGCGGTGGAGCTCGGTCTCGACCTCGAGAAGGTGCGTCATCTCGAGAGCTTCACGGCGATCGCGCGTCGGCACTTCTCGGACGGTGAGTTCGCAGCCCTCGACGCCTTGCAGGGCGAAGCTCGGCAGCTCGCGTTCTATCGGTGCTGGACGCGCAAGGAGGCCTACATCAAGGCGCTCGGTGCGGGGCTGTCGATGCCGCTCGACACGTTCGACGTGAGCCTCGGCGAAGTGCCGGAGCTGCTGGCGTGCCGCGACGGTCGTGAGGAGCCGAGGAGTTGGACGATGCTCGACGTGTCGCCGGGGCCCGAGTTCGTCGCGGCGGCGGCGCTGCGCGGGAAGAACGTCAAGGTGCGGCGGTTCCGCTTGGAGCTGGGATAGATCGCTGCGAAGTCGTGCTCGAGTCGTGCGGTCATGCCGAGGGAAAGGAGACCGCCGCCAAGATGGTTCTTGTGCAGATGCAATCCAAGGCCATCTCGAAACCCCGGAAGCCGCATGTTTGCTGGCTTGGCAGGCAGCGATCATTTAGTGCGAACCGCCACAGCGTCGTGCAGCGAGGCTGCCGACGCAGCACCGCCGCGTGCGGTCCCTACTTCGCGCGCACCTTCACCGTCTCGCCGACCGTCGTCAGCATGCTGCGCAACGTGTCGTAGTCGGGATGCCGCATGCGCACGTAGGCGTTCGCCATGTAGCCGCCCTCGACGCCCTGCGTCGCCGTGCCGGCCGCGGGCATGTGCACGTCGTGGATCCACTCCTTGAACCGCCGCTGGATGTCGTCGAGGCCGTCTTGGTGCGAGATCGTGCCGTCCTTGTCCGGGCGCAGCGCGATCATGCCGGCCGCGTACTTGCGCGTCGGCTTGAACGGCACCTTCTCGTGCACGATCGCGTGCGCCCACGCCGCGTAGAGGTCGAACTCGTTGGCCGCGCAGTAGAGATCCCAGACGCCCACGCCCGGCGGCCGGCAACCGATCTCGGAGAACTTGAGGCCCTTGCCGCCGAAGAACCATTCCATGTGCGTCGCCGACGTCCAGATGCCGAGCGCTTCGATCGCCTTCTGGCCCATCGCGCGCACCTGCTTGTAGTCGTCGCCGTCGATGCGGTTCGTGCAGACGATCTGCGGCGAGATCCAGCGCGTGCGCATCGCTTCGAGCACGTTCGGGAAGTAGTGGCAGGCGAAGTCGAGCACGACCTTCCCGCACACCGAGAGCGTGTCGTAGAAGCCCTCGTGCCCGTCGAGGAACTCCTCGATCGCGATCGCACGGCCCTGCGCCACCTTGAGCGCATCGAGCGCAGAACGAAGTTCCTGGTCGTTGCCCACCTTGTGCGTGCCCGAAGCGCCTGCCCCGTCGAGCGGCTTGCAGATGAGCGGGTAGCCGACCTTCCTGGCGAACGCCTCGGCATCGGCGACCTTCTCCACGCGCGCACTCTGCGCGCAGGCGATGCCGTGGCCGCGCACGGCGTCCTTCATGGCCGGCTTGTCGCGGCAGAGCCACGCCGTCTTGCTGGTCGTGCCGTAGATCTTGAGTTGTTCGCGCACGTGCGCGGTCGGCATCACGTGCGCTTCGACGGTCGCTTCGAGGCGGTCGACGCGCGCCTTCTGCGACAGCCGCCGCACGGCCTCCGCGACCGCGTGCTCGTCGACGACCGAACGCACACGTTCGAACTGGAAGAGCCCTTCGCGCAGTTCGTTCGGCAGCGCCTCGGGGGCACGTTCACTGATCGCGGAGATGCGCGCGCCGGTGCTGAGCAGACCGCGCAGAAACTCACGTTGGTTCTTGGGGAAGGCAGGCTCGACGAAGACGACGTGCATGGGAGTTCGGTGGGTCTCGGCGCGGCAGCGACCTGGAGGACGGCCTAGGCGGACAGCAGGGAACGATAGAGTGCGACGTACTCGGGACCCTGACGGTCCCACGAGAAGTCCTTGCTCATGCCGTTCTGCACGAGCTTCTTCCAGCCGCGCTGGTCGCGCCAGTTGCGCAGCACCCAGTCGAGCGTGCCGGCGAGCGCCTGGCTGCTGTACTCGTCGAACAGGAAGCCGGTGCCGGTCTGGTCGGCGGGGTTCCACGGGTCGACGGTGTCGGCGAGGCCGCCGGTGCGGCGCACGACGGGGGGCGTGCCGTAGCGCAGGCTGTACATCTGGTTCAGGCCGCACGGTTCGAAGCGGCTCGGCATCAGGAACACGTCGCTGCCGGCTTCGATCCAGTGCGCGAGTTCGTCGTGGAAGCCTTTGTAGATGCCGACCTTCTTGGGCCAGGTGTCGTGCAGCCACTGGAAGTACTTCTCCTGCTTGTCGTCGCCGGCGCCGAGCACGACGAGGCGCATGTCTTCGCGCTGGAGGTAGATCGGGATCGAATCGGCGAACAGCTCGAAGCCCTTCTGCGCGGTGAGGCGCGAGACGACGCCGAACACGGGGGCTCTGGGATCGTGCGGCAACTGGAGGCGCTGCAGCAGGGCGGCCTTCATCTTCGCCTTGCCGGTCAGGTCAAAGGCGGTGAAGTGGTGCGGGATGAGCGGATCGGCGGCGGGGC
>JAYUCN010000572.1:0-1627 GCA_043740335.1 Planctomycetota bacterium | reverse complement strand
CGCGACGCCGAGACGGCGCTCGAACGCGTGCTGCCGCTCGCGCGCGAACTCGGTGACAAGTTCGACCTCGCGGCCTTTCGCATGCTCACGGCCCGCGTTGGCACCGAGGCGAGCGTCGACGTCGTGACGGCGCTGCTGGCTGGCGATGCGAAGGCGGGCCTGCACTTCGCGCGACAGCAACAGCAGAACGGCACCGACGAACGCGAAGCGCTCGGCGAACTCGTCGAGACGCTGCGTTGGCTGCTGCTGCTGAAGATCGACGGCCCCGATTCCGGGCTCGTGCCGGTGACGGGCGTCCTGCGCGAACGGCTGCAGGCGCTCGCGGCGGCGGCGCCGCCGCACCAGCTCGACGCAATGATCTCGGCGGGCGTGAAGGGGCGCGAACGCTTGCGCTGGCTCGAGGACCGCGGCGTCGTGTTCGAAGTGGCGCTCGTGCGCATGGCGCAGGCGGGGGCACTGCCGACGCTCGCGGACCTGCTCGCCGAAGTGCGCGCCAGTGGGGGCGTCGCCCCTGCCACTTCGAGTGCGCCTGCAGTCACAGCACCGCGGCCGACGTTCGGAACCGGTGGTACGCCGCGTGCGCCGACACCTCCCGTGTCGACGGCGCCCGCGGCCAGTGCTCCCATTCACCCGGCGACGCCGATGCCCGTGCTGCCGACCGGTGGTGGCGAACTGCGCAGTCGTGTGATCGCGCTGCTCAAGGGGACATTGCTGCAAGGCACGCTCGAACAGTGCCGGCTCGACGGACCGAGCGCGCAGGGCGTGGTCGTGCTCACGGTGCACACCGATCGCAAGATGCACCACGATCGCCTGGCATCGCAGGTGATCCAGCAGCAGATCAAGCAGGTGATTCAGGAGGCGGCAGGGACGCAGGTGAGTGTCGAGTTCCGTCTCGCAGACACGACAGCAACGGCGACGACGGCCGCGACTGCACCGTCGGCGACGGTCGAACCAAGCCCCGCGGCGAAGCGCGTCATCGAAAAGTTCCACGGCCGCATCGTGCAAGTGAACCCCGAGGATCGCATCACGCAGAAGCCGCCGCCTGCCGCAGTGCCCGACGACGAAGGCGCGCCTGTCGACGAACATCCGCCCGACATGCAGGAGTGAAGGCGGATGGCTTGCATGGGCCTCTCTCGGCGCTGTCAGGTCGGACGCGGCGATGGCAACCGTCGGGGCCTGAAGCAATCCAAGGCCAGGTCGAAACCCTGGAAGCCGCATGGATCCTGGCTTTGGCGGGAGCGATCATTTAGTGCGAAGCGGCTTGCCGACTGCGCATCGTGCCTCGCGAGCATGGGCTCGTGCGAGAGCGCGGGCTCGCACTTCGCGCCGAGCCCTGGTGCTGCGGCCTGCCAGCGCGGCGCTGCTGTCGAACTTGAACGCGTCAACGGCGGTCCGCTTGCTTCGGCAGGTTGCCTGGCACGATCTCGTAGACGGTGAGTTCCCCGTCCTGCTCGAGCGCGAGCCGGTTGGCGTGTCGCGCGGTATGCAGGTTCCAGCCGAACTCCGAAGACGGCAGAACGTGTCGGGCGAGCACCGCGAGGTCGCGGCGTCCGCGCAGCTCGAGCACGTCGCGCACATCCTCCGATTGCTGGCCGAGCGTGAGCACGTGGTCACCGCAGGAACCCAC
>JAYUCN010000571.1:0-4087 GCA_043740335.1 Planctomycetota bacterium | reverse complement strand
TTCGTCGACGAAGTGGCATACGTCGATCCGGCCGCCCTGACGGAAGGCTGCGACACGGTCTTCCTGCTGTCGGACGGCGCGCCGTCGTGGGACGACTTCCACATCGAGGACACGAACTACCGCGAAGGACAAGCGGTCGTCGACACGGAGTACAACAAGCCCGTTCCCCAGCCAGCGCGCATCACCTACCACGGCCCCTACGACCAGGACGATTGGTTGGTGGAAGACACCCGCCGCATGAACGCGTTCCGGCGTATTCGTCTGCACTGCATCGGACTCGGCGAAGCGAACGAGTCCCTGCTGCGGCGGCTCGCCGAAGTGGGCCACGGCGAAGTGTTCATCCTCGGGCAGAAGAAGAGCGACGCGGAGAACGGCCCCACCAAGAAGTAGCTCCATCGACAAGGGTGAGGGGCGTGCAGCTGCAACAATCTTCGGTATCGTCATGTCCCAGCTCCCCGTTCCACACCCCGTAGATTCTCCGACATGACCTCTGCTCACTTCCTCCGCATCACGCCCTTCGTCCTCGCGGCGCTTGCCGCACACCTCGCCGCCCAGACGACGGTTTCCGTCCCCTGCAACCTGGACAACACGCTGTACGAGAGCGCCACAGGCGCCCTCAGCAACGGCCTGGGCGCGGGCATCTTCGCTGGCGTCAACGCCAACAACGAGAAGCGCCGCGCGTTGGTGCGCTTCGATGTGGCCGGCAGCTTGCCGGCAGGAGCGAAGGTCCTCGCGGCAAGCCTGACGGTGAACGTTGTGCAGAGCACCGCATTCCTGCCGGTCAATGTGGCGGGCCACCGCGTGCTGCAGGCATGGGGTGAAGGCACCTCGATCGCGCTCGGTGGCGGCGGTGGCGGCGCCCCGTCCACTGCTGGCGACGCCACCTGGTTGCACTCGCTCTATCCGAGCACGTTCTGGTCCACCGCGGGCGGAGACTTCACGGCGACGCCGAGTTTCACGATGTCGACGCCGAGCTTCGGTCTCGGCACGTCACCGATCGCGCCCGGCACGGTGATCGACGTCCAGTTCTGGCTCGACAACCCGGCGCAGAACTTCGGCTGGTTGCTCAAGACCGACGAGCTGTTCCCCTCGACGGCCCGCCGCATGGATTCGCGCCAGGGCACCGTGAAGCCCAGCCTGTCCGTCACCTACATGGTGCCGGGTGACGTGGGCATCTGGGGCACCGGCTGTCCCGTCGGCGCCGGCACCTTCGGCTTCGCGTTCGTCGGCGCGCCGATCGGCGGCTCGACCATCCAGCTCGTGCAGACCAATGGGCCCCCCGTCACGATCGGCGCCAACTTCTTCTCGCTCGGGCTCGATCCGATCGGTGTTCCCTTGCTGCCTGCCTGCACCGTCTACCTGCCGCTCGCGCAGGAGATCATTCCTGGCAGCATCTTCGTACTCGACGGCTCGGGCTACGCGTCGTCACCGTTCGGCGTTCCAGCCGGCTACCCGGGCTACCTCGTCGTGAGCCAGTCGGTGGCGTTGGTCAACAACCTGCTCGGGTTCGTGCTGAGCAACGCGGGCGTGATCGACCTGCTGTAGCGTCGCTCGCTCGAGTTCACGTTCTTCAGGGCAGGGTCTTCAGGGTAGGGCGACGATCAGCGTCGCCGGTTCGTCGAACCGGCGCACGACGAACGGCGCGTAGGTCTCGGCGGCGCGAACGTCGAACTGCGTGGTTGCCGCCACGGGAACGGCCGCCCAGCCTTCGGCATCGGCCTGCGTCATGGAGCGACGCTGGCCAGCCACGGACGCAGCGACGAAGGCGCCGCCGACTGGACTACCGCGTTCGTCGAGCACACGCAGACGGCGCTCTTCGGCGTTCTGCAGATGCAGATCGCAGTCGACGACGCTGCGGTCGAGCGCGATGTCCTGCGCCTGGCCGATCGCACCGCGGAACGCGAAGGGAATCACCTGATAGCGCCCCGGCAACAGGCCAGCGAGTCGGAAGATCCCGCCGATGCCGGTTTCGAACACGCGACGGAAGCCCTCGCCGCGCACCTCCACGGGTACGCCGGCGACGGGCAAGCCATGACCGTCGCGCACCGTGCCGCGGATCGTGCCAGCAACTTCGGCGACGACCTCTGGCAACGGCACGACCCCCTGCGAGCGCGACATCGCAACGTCGTCGAGACGAGCCGCGAGGCCACGCTGCTCTGGTCCACCATCGGGATGATGCACCAACAGGGTCGCCGTCTTTGACGTCAGCGGCAGCACGTAGCGACCGAACTCGTCCGTGCGGCTCCAGAACTCGCCGCCCATGGCCGTGACGAAGGCCCCCACGACGGGAGTACCGTCCGCCGTTCGCACGAGGCCCTCGCCACGCATGGGTGCTTCGATCGTCGGCAGCGGCGACGGCTCCTCGTCCCACGGCGCGCGAGGGGCCAACTGCACCACCAACGGACCCGGCGAGACGGCCGCCGTGCAGAACCAGACCGAACGCTGCCCCTTGGCCCGGACCAGCACGTGCGTGAGGCGGTCTTCGGGCAATTCGAGCCGGAACTCGCCATCCGCATCAGTGCGCTCGGCGGCACGATCCGTCGTGGTCACTTCGGCGCCGACGACGAGAAATCCCATGGCATCGAACACACGCCCCTTCCGCAAAGAGGTCCTCACGGCGGGAAGGCGTGAAGCGCGTTCGGGCCTCACGATCACGGGTTGCTCGTTCACCGGTTGCTCGTTGCGCAGAACGCGCCTGCCGACGTCGGGCTCCGTCTTCGCGTCGATGCGCAGATCGCCGCTCACGACGAAGGCCAAGAGCAGGACGATGGACCACGACACGACTACCAGGGACGGTCGCCTCCAGATCTCACGCGCCATGCTCCCGACTTATGGGCAGCTACGGTGCTCGTCCACTCCCGAGAGGAAAAGAAAGGGACCCGTGTCAGCGGCAGAGGCGAGGCGGCGCGGTATCGAGCACGGTGCGCAGGCCGGGTTGCGCCGCAACCACGCCATGCAGGTTGTTGACGAGGATCGCCGCCGTGGCCTGATCGCCGGCGATGCCGCCCTGGAACTTCACGTGCATCGGCGGCGTGCTGTCGAGCATGATCTCGTCGCGCGGATCCGGAGCGCCGACGTACATCGACAGGTCGAGGTGGAGCACGGCGCGCTTGCCGATGTAGCCATAGCCGTGATTGCGGATGCCGGCGACCTGCCCTTCCTTCACGGTCATGAACGGTGTCTTGTGGTCCTCGGCGGCGATCACGGGCTCGACGGTCTGATCGATGCGATCGAGCTTGAACGCCAGAGCCCTCGCCAGCAGTGCCACCGACTCGCGCATGCCGATGTGGCCAAACTTGCCGGTCGCCATCTGCTTCTTCCACTCGGCCTTCGTGAGGCCCGCGCCGACCTTTCGTTGCAGGGGCAGCCGACGCGTGGCGGCATCGACGACGCGCACGCACTTGACGGCCTGCACGTCGAACGTCACCGCCGAGGCGACAACGGCGACGAAGTCCATCGCAAAGCCAGGGTTGACGCCGGTGCCGAGGATCGACACCCCGCCCGCCTTGGCGGCGGCATCGATCTCCGTGGCAATGGCCGGATTCTGGAAGTCGGGCAGCAGCAGTTCCTCGGTCGAGGAGACGACGTCGACACCGCAGCGGGCGGCCAACAACAGCTGGTCCTTCACCATCGGCATGAAGCTCGACGTGCAGTGCAGCATGACGTCGGGCTGCAGACGCTTCAGTGCCACCTCCGCGTCGCCCTCGACCACGACGCCCGTGCTGCGACCCAGTTCGAGCAGATCGCCGAGGTCCTTGCCGATCTTGGCGGCATCGATGTCGATCGCGCCGACCAGTTGGAGGGAGGTCTTCTGCAAGGCCAGGCGGGCGGCGGCCAGGCCAATGGGGCCAAGGCCAAACGAGACGACGCGAACGACATCGGACATGGAGGATCGAGAGGGGTCGACTCGACTACGCAGGCGAAGTCAGCGGAAGGCCGGGAAACTTGGGCCATCCAACCGGCCGCAGAGGAGTTGGGGCAAGGATGCTAGCGATTCCCCGTGTCCCGGGCACGCCGCCGCGGCGCATTCCTCGCGAGTCAGCGCGCCGGACCGGAACCACGCACGATCCAGCACGAGTCGTGCGGC
>JAYUCN010000570.1:0-1629 GCA_043740335.1 Planctomycetota bacterium | reverse complement strand
ACGGGTGTGTGGTTGTGGCGCAGTCAGCGTGCGCGGAAGTGGCACCGGGCGTGCGTGCTGGTCTGGTTGGCGAGCGTGCTCACGGCGACGGGCACGGGGCTCTGGATGTTCAGTCTGGGCACGCTGCGGGTGGGGTGAGCTACACCTCGGAGGCGGAGACGACGACATCGAACGGCACGCCGAGGGCGTTGAAGTGCTTCTCACCGCACCGCACCTTGTCGGCCTCCAGGGTGCGCAGCTTGCGGAAGTCCTTCGTGCTCTTGGTCTCGCGCACCATGTAGACGGTCGTGTCGTGGTGCTTCACGATCGCCCAGTCGGGGTTGTACTGGCCGACCGGCGTGTCGACGACGAACCAGCGCGGCAGCTTGACGAACAGCTTGATGTCGGGGCGTTCGTTGAGCTTCTTCGCGAACGCATGCTCGACCTCGCTGTCGTACTCGATGTAGTCGTAGATGGCCTTCTCGGGTGAAGCGGCCAGTGAGTTCAGGTAACCGATCAGCTCCTCGTCCTTGAAGCGCGTCATCTGCCACTCCGAGTCGGGTGAGCCCGGACTCAACTTCTCGTAGCGGATGCCGCCGACGAGCAGCTTGTGCAGTTCGGCAGCGATTGCGTCGACGGTTGCGTCGAGGAATCGCTGCGCATCGACGAACACATCGTCCAGTCGTCCAGAGCGATTCAGGATCGCGAGCAGTGTCGAGCGCGTCAGCTCCGTGCGGTTCTGCAGGTAGCCGAGCAGATCCGGCACCGCGAAGTGGCGGAACGCGGGGCTTTCTTCGCGTGCCGACAATGCCCGCGTCTCGGTGCCGCCGCGCTTCACGTCGATGCGCGCTGCGTCGACGACGATCTTGCGACGCTCGATGCGCTGCATGGAGCGCACGGCGGCGGCGGCGACGGCGATCAGTTCCTCGGTGTCGAACTCGACGCGGTAGGTGGTGCGGCTCTTGATGCGATCCCAGAGTTCGCGAAACGGCGGTTTCAGCACCACCTCCTTGCGCAGCAGGTTGCGCCGCGGTTGCCGGTCGCGCTGGATGTGGCGCTCGATCTGGTACATGCCGAGCAGGTCAGTCACGGCGGTGCCAAGGTGCAGGAAGTCCTTCGGCAAGCCCAGGTCGAACCCTTCGCGACGCGGGTCGAACGCCGGCTGCAGGCGACCCACTTCGTCGAGCATGCCGCTCGCAACGAGGGCCTTGTGCAGAACCATCGCCTGCTCGCGGCCGAGCGGCACCTCGCGATCGCCGTCGAGGGTCGGCAACTTCGCGAGGGCGGTGATCGGCACCTTGCCGAACGTGACGCCGCAGTCGTTCTCGTACTCGCCTTGCAGACTCTTCGCGAACTCCTCGTAGCTCTCGTTGGCGATGACGACGAGCCGGTTGATCGCTTCGTCGCGCACGCGGAAGCCCGTGCTGTCGACGGGCAGGCGCAGACCGCGGCCGATCTCCTGCCGCTTCTTCTGCGTGCTCTGCGTCTCGTTGAGGGTGCAGATCTGGAAGACGTTCGGGTTGTCCCAGCCCTCCCGCAGCGCCGAGTGGCTGAAGATGAAGCGGAGCGGCTCGTCGAGGGAGAGCAGCCGCTCCTTCTCCTTCATGATCAGGTTGTAGACGTCGTCATCCGCCTGCGTATCGCCCCGGG
>JAYUCN010000569.1:0-1629 GCA_043740335.1 Planctomycetota bacterium | reverse complement strand
GACTGCGCTGCGCGAGGAGACGCTCAATCTGCAGAAGATCACGGACGCCTACCGGCTCGTGCATGCGGAAGGCGACGGCTTCCCGGGCCTCGTGCTCGACCGGCTCGGCTCTGCCTTCGTCGCGCAGGTCGCTTCGCTGGGCATGCTCCAGCAGATGGAACCGCTCGGCGAATGGCTGCGACAGCACCAACCGCAGAGCCAGCTCGTGCTGCTCCAGGACAAGGACTGGGCCGAGCGCGAAGGCATGGCGAAGCTGCCGCGCGCAGAGGCGGTGTCGACCACGGTGCGTGAGCACGGACTCTTCTATGCAGTGCAGGCCGGGACCGGGCACAAGACGGGCTTCTTCGCCGACCAGCGCGACAACCGCTGGCTCGTGCGTCAGCTCAGCAAGGGGCGCTCGGTGCTCGACCTCTGCTGCAACAGCGGTGGCTTTGCGATGAACGCGGCAGTCGGCGGGGCGGCGAAGGTGGTCGCCGCGGACCTCGACGAAGCGATGGTGGCACAGACGCAACAGAACGCGGCAGCGAACAAGCTGAAGATCGCCGCGGTGCACGGCGACGCCTTCGATCTGTTGCGCGATGCGCAGCAGGGTGCGCACGACCTCATCGTGCTCGACCCGCCGAAGTGGGTGCACCACAAGGACGAGGTGGAGGAGGGGCTCAAGCGCTATTCGGATCTGAACCGGCTCGGCATCGAGAAGGTCGACCGCGGTGGGATCGTCGTCACGTGTTCGTGCTCCGGCAGCGTCAGTGAGGACCTGTTCCTGCGCATGCTGCGTGATGCGGCGGCGGCGGCAGGCCGCGATGCGCGCGTGCTCATGCTGCGCGGGGCTGGGGCGGACCATCCAGTGGCGCTCGAGTGTCCGGAGACGCGGTACCTGAAGGTCGCGGTGCTCCAGGTTCGATGAGTCTGTGTCAGGCCGGGCCGGGGGTTCCTTCGCCCCAGGCCCGCACGAACGTCTCGAGCTCGACGCCGAGCGCATCCGCAACGCGGTTGATGTAGTTGAAGTAGCCGACCACCTGGGTGGCGTCGTGGATCGCTGGGTCCGACAAGCCAGCTGCGCGCAACGCCGCGACGTCGCCTTCCCCCATCGTCACTGGCTGCGCAGTGAGCTTGTCGGCGAAGGCGCACAGGGCCCGGTCCACGGCGGCCAACGCGGCGGTGCGCCAGTCGCGCGCGATCGCCTCCACGTAGGCATCCGCGTCGCCGGCAGTCAGCCACGTGACCTCGGCACGGAGGTCGTGCGCGTGGCTGCGCAGTCAATAGACACAGCGGTTCACCTTGCTCGTGACGATGGCGAGCATCTCGCGTTGATGGCGTCGCAGCGGCGAGTCGCCGAACATCACGGCCCGGTACATCTGCAGCGAAGCCCGCAGCACGGCGGCGTTCGGCGTCATGATGCGCACGATGTTCCAGACGCGCCCGGCACGTTGGCGAGCCGCGTCCAATTCGCGCCGCACGTCGCCGGTCGCGGCGTCGTCGGAGACCTGATCGATGTAGGGCATGCGTTCCTCGGGCGAGACGGTGGTCTTCGCCGGTGACGTCAGTGTAATGACGGGACCGTTGCTCGATGTGCAGGGTCGACGAACCGCTGCAAACGCGCCTGGCAGCGCCAGGCATCTGGCAACC
>JAYUCN010000568.1:0-1631 GCA_043740335.1 Planctomycetota bacterium | reverse complement strand
CGACGCCGCGGTGACCCTGCGACGCTTCGTGCTCGCGGCCGATCGCGACGACGACGCCCTGCTGAGTGCCGTTCGTGACGTGATCCTGGCCAAGCTGCCACGGCAAGCCACCGTCGCTCGCGTCCGGGACTGAGTGCCAGCCGTGCCTGGCGATGGAGTCGTAGTGGCGCTGGACCAGCGTCGATGCCAGTGGTCCGTCGGTGAGTCGAACCTGGGCTAGCCCACCGCGGGCCCGCTTGCAGCAGTACGACGCAGGCGCCAGCGGCGACGCAGCAGTCCCGCGGCGATGCCCGCGACAGCACCCGCGATGCCGCCGATCATCATGTTCACGAGGATCGGATTGCCAGTGGCTTCGCGTGCGCCGTCGAACGTGCGCAGCAAGGCGTCGATCGCGGCGGGACCGTCGGCATCGTCGACGAAGTGCATCGTCTCGAGGTACTGGAGCCGAGTCCCGGCCGGCACGACGTGGTGATGCAGTTCCCAACGTCTGTCCGCGCACGCGAGTTGAAAACGCAGCACGAGGCTGCCGATCGGAAACAGCTGCGCATCGGCATGGCCGAGCCAGGTGACCGTGACATCGGGTGCGGTGAGCGTCGGTTCGAGCACCTTGCGGATCGCCTCGGCACTCGCGGGCGAGACGAGGTCCTTGCTGGTTGCGCGCCCCGGCGCCGAATACGCATTGACGAGGCGCAACGAACCGGGAACCGCACCGGGCGCATGGAAGAGCACGTGGTCGCCCGTGCGCTCGTTCTTCTGGACCTGCTCGATGGCAGCCAGCAGCGTCGTCCGGCCGGGCTCCGCGGTCGGATCGCTCGCGCGCTGGGCCGCCGCGAGCTCCGGAGCGCGCAACACGGTCCAGCCTGACGATGGCATCACCGTGCCGGTCGCGTTCGGCAACGCCACGCGTTCCTGCGCGGCGAGTGCGGACAGCAGCGACGACAGCAGGATCGCGAGCGGGAAGCGCAGCATGGCTACACGTTCCGTTCACCTGGGCTGCGAGTCCAGGATGGCGCGACAGGTTCGGGCGCGGTCGGACCTCGGGTCCGTTGCTCCGCGCGAGCACGGCTGGCGTGCAGGGCCAGTGGCTGGCTGCTGCCAACCGAGTGCAGCGCGCGACCGCCGGAACCGAGGATATAAAATGACTGCTGCCAGCAAGCCCAGCAAACAAGCGGGTTCCAGGGTTTCGACCTGGCCTTGGATTGCTGCCGCACCGCGCCGCGTTGGCCAGGGCGCGTCACTTGCGCGCCACGAACGCCGCGTCGGTGAACAACCAGACCTCGCGCGACTCCGACGTGGCGAGCAGGCCGTCGGCCTGAAAGCAGCAGCCTTCGATGCGGTGGTTGGCGAAGCGGACCTGGTGCGGCTCCACGAGGCCGAGCTTCGTCAGGTCGCCCTCGAGCTGGAAGACGAAGGCACCGCGGTGACCGACGAGACCGAGCAGACGTTCGTCGGCCGACAGGCAGGCGCCGGTCACGGGCGTCGAGAATAGACGGTCCGAACCGGTACGAACTCATCAGGCTGCTCGGCGTAGCGTGCCCCAGTCTAGCGGTTCCTGTCCACACCGACGGCCGATTGACCCGGAGAAGAGGACTTTAGAGGCAATTAGGAGAAAAGTAGCAAGTCATTCGAAG
>JAYUCN010000567.1:0-4093 GCA_043740335.1 Planctomycetota bacterium | reverse complement strand
AATCCAAAGCCATGTCGAAACCCCGGAAGCCGCATACTTCCTGGCTCGGATGGCAGCGGTCATTTTATATCCGCGATCAGCCCGGGCCGATCGCCGCGCACGGGGCCGCGCGGCAACCGGTCCCAGACGAAGTCCCGCAGCAGATCCGAAGGCCGACATCGCTGCCCTGCCTCGCGAAAGCCGCAGAGCAACGCGAGGAAGCCGACGACGGCTTCGGCGGGCACACCCTGTTCGCGCAGATGCCGCAGCGAGGTGTCGCCGTGGCGCTTCGCGAGGCGAAGGCCATCCCCGCCGACGACGAGCGGCACGTGCACGAACGCGGGCGGCGTGAGTCCGAGGGTTCGATAGAGCAGCAGTTGGCGCGGCGTGCTCGGCAGGAGGTCGTCGGCGCGCAGCACTTCGGTAACGCCCTGGGCCGCGTCGTCGACGACCACCGCGAGCTGGTACGCGGGTCCGCCGTCGCGCTTGCAGATCACGAAGTCGCCGGCGATACGTCCCGGCTGCGCCCCTGCGAAGCCATCGACGAACGGAACGCTGTCGACATCGACGGCGAAGCGCAGCGCCGGTTCACGACCCGTGGCAGCGCGCGCTTCGGCGAGGTTCGCGAAGCGACCGCGGCACGTCCCGGGATAGACGGGACCGTCGTCGTTGCTCTCGTGCGGCGCCGACGCCGCTTCCTCGACCTCGCGCCGTGTGCAGACGCACGGATACGCGAGGCCGTGCGCGACGAGGCGTTGCGCGGCCTCGGCGTAGTGCTCCAGCCGTTCGCTCTGCAGCACGGGTTGCCCGTCCCAGTCGAGGCCGAGCCAGCGCAGGTCGTCGAGCGTCTGCTCCATCGCACCGGTCTTCACGCGCGGGCCATCGATGTCCTCGATCCGAAGCAGTAGAGTGCCCCCGCGCGACCGGATCGACAGCCAGGCCAGCAGAAACGTGCGGGCGTTGCCGAGATGCAGAGCCCCGGTCGGGCTCGGCGCCAACCTACCCACGCACACCGTTCCGGATGCAATCACCATCGCAGCAGGGCCTCGTTCTACGCATCGACGCGAAGGTCTGCCACGTCGAGGTCGATGGCGAGCGGTTGCAGCTGCCGCTCGCGGGCAAGCTGTTCGAGGCGAAGTCGCACGAGAAGCGGCCGTTGGCCGTCGGCGATCGCGTGGTGCTCGATGCGACCGGCAAGGCGATCGACGTGGTGCTGCCGCGCACGTCGCAGCTGCACCGGCGCGCCGCGAGCGAAGGCGAAGAACGTGCGCAGGTCATCGCGGCGAACATCACGCACGTGCTGGTCGTGGCGAGCGTGGCGTCGCCACCGTTCCAACCGGAGATGGTGGACGGAGTGATCGCGGCGGCGGCGCGCGAGAAGATCCCGACGACGATCGTGCTGGCGAAGGTCGACCTCGACGCCGAGTTGGCGGTGAAGTGGGCCGCGGTGTATGGGCGGGCGCAGGTGCGCGTGCTCGCGACGTCGACGCTGGTGGGGTGCCTGACGAAGGAGACGCTGCGCGAGGTCGAGCAGTTGCTGCATAGCAATCGCACGGTGCTGGTCGGGCTGTCGGGTGCAGGCAAGTCGTCGTTGCTCAACGCGGTGCTGCCAGGGTTGACGTTGTTGACCGGGACCTTGAATCACATCCGGCAAGGGCGACACACGACGACGCACACGCAACTGTTGCCGCTGCCTGGCGGCGGTCACGTGCTCGACACGCCGGGCGTGCGCAACTTCCATCTGTTCTGCGTGGGCTCGCAGGAGCTTCAGTTCCTGTTCGCGGAGATCGGGGCGCTGCTGCCGATGTGTGGGTACCGGAGTTGCTTGCACGACGGTGAGGGCGAGTGCGCGGTGCAGGCGGCGGTGTCGCGGGGTGAGATCGCGGCGAGTCGGTATCGGTCGTACCGGACGATGCTGAACGAGGCGGTCGCATCAGAACGGCCCGAGAGTCGCGAGGCGAAGGCGCCGGTGCGCGGTGGCTCGCGGCGACGGCCGCGGCGGTAGGGTCGGGTCGCGCACAGGGTGCGAGTTGCTTGCTGCCGTTCCCCGGTGGTCCGCTCGAGTTCGCGGCAGCGTAGTGCGGCAGGCAACACCTCGTCTCGCTACGCTGTCGTCATGCAGCAGGACGACGCAGCCGCGCGAGCCGCGAAACGAGGAGACTGGCCGGTGCGCATCGTGCGTCTCGGCGAAGAGCCGCCCGACGGCCTCGACACGACGCCCGAAGAACGCATCGAGATGATGTGGGAACTCGCGGTGCGGGCTCACGGCATGGCCGCGATCCCGATCCCCGACTACGACCGCGCTCACACTCCGATCCGGGTCGTGCGCCGAGGAGAAGAAGACTCGTGATCCGGCTCGACTCGCTCTGTTCGGACTTCCAGGACATGGTGCTGGCCCTCTGCGAGGCGAAGGCGGAGTTCCTCGTCGTCGGTGGGTATGCGGTGGCGTGGCACGGCCACGCGCGCAGCACCGGCGATATCGATCTGCTCGTCCGCCCGTCCGCTGAAAACGCCGCACGCGTGTACGAGGCATTGGTGCGCTTCGGCGCCCCGGTGGCCGCCGCAGGACTGACGCCGGACGATCTCACGAAGAAGGACCTCGTCTACCAGGTCGGTCGCCCACCCCGGCGTATCGACATCCTGACGGACATCAGCGGCATCGACTTCGACGGCGCCTGGAAGCGCCGCGTCGAGACCGACTGGCGCGGCCGCAAGGTCGGGATGCTCGGGTTCGACGATCTGCTCGCCAACAAGCGGGCGTCTGGGCGGCCGAAGGACCTCGCCGACGTGCTCGAACTCGAACGGCTTGCCAATCGCAAGCGCAAGGGTGGCGGCAGCCGGTAGGCCATCCGCTGCCTGTTCTACTCATCACGGTCCTCGATCCTCTGCGCGCCGAGACCTCCCTCCGTTGTCCACCATCGCTTTCGTAACCCTGGTCAACGACCGCGCGCAGTTCGATGCCTGCCAGGCGTCGCTGCGAGCGCAGGCCGATCCGCTGCCGACATGGCTGATGGTCGAACCGAACAAGCAGGGCTGGAACGCCGCGCAAGGGCTCAACCACGGCATCGAGCAGCTCGCCGCCGACTGGATCGTCTGCGTCCACCAGGACGTGCTGTTTCCGCCGGGCTTCTGGGCACGCTTCTCCTCCGCCCTGCACGCTCTGCCGCCCGACGTCGCCATCGCCGGCATCGTCGGCTGCGAACGCTCGGGTCGGTTCCGCGGCCACATCGTCGATCCGAACGGACACTGCTACTGGCCGTCGCTGCCGAGCGACGTGCTCGCCGTCGACGAAGTGCTCATCGCCGTGCGCAAGGCAAGGGGACTGCGCTTCTGCGCCGAGGTGCCGGGCTTCCATTGCTACGGCGCGGATATCTGCTTCGAAGCCGACCGGGCCGGTCTCCGCATCGTCGCGATCGACGCCCCGCTCGTTCATTTGTCGACGGGCAAGCTCGACGCGAGCTACGAGAAGTCCTCGCAGTGGCTGCTGGCCAGGTGGGGTGAGCGGTATGGAGCGCTGCCGATGCCCGCGGTCGTGTTGCTGCAGAACGGACGCGTCGGTTGGTTCCGTCGCCTCGTCTTGCGCTGGCGTAGGCGCAGTGACCATCTGGCGCGCAACACCAACGCCTGCCCCGATCCTGCATGCAGTGCACGGATCCTTGGTGAGGTCGCGTGCACGAGAAGATGAACGAAGGTCACTCTATCTTGGCGTCGCCCACGAGGTCGTCGCGTTGCCGCGCACGAGCAACCGCGCAGCCGTCCGCACGCAGCGGACGACGACCGCGGCCAGGAACACTGTCGGGCTCCGCCACATCGCACTCAGTCTCATCTTGCCGGACCAGCTCGGACCGAACGGCGGGCGATGCGCGGACTCCGCCAGCTGGACACCGCCGTCGATCCAGCGACGGTGGGCTCGCAGCATGTCGCGCACCGTGTTGGGAAAGCGGATCGCGGCCGTGCACTCGAGCACGACGATGCGTTCCGAGGGAGCGAACTGCCATGCCACATAGCCGTCGTCGGCGATGACCTCGGGGAACTCCTGCCAGCGCATGCGCCCTGTCGCGCTGACGGCGAGGACGCCGCCGCCGAGCACGTCGTCCTGCACCCACGGCAGGCG
>JAYUCN010000566.1:0-4094 GCA_043740335.1 Planctomycetota bacterium | reverse complement strand
GCGGCGCGTGACCTCGTTGCGCAGCGTGCCGGCAAGCTGGATCTTGTCGATCTTCATCTTGTCCTTGCCGCATACCATGACGCTGCCGACCTTGCCCGTGTCGACGTCGTACCGGCGCAGGTGCAGTTCGACACCGTCGAACTGCCCCGTCTTCTCCAGTTCGAAGAGGTCGACGCCGTCCGCTTCGAGTGTGCCGAAGAACGCGGATTTCAGGCCGTCCCGCCAGACCCGGTCGTAGGTGAGCGCTGCACGCGCTTCGCGTTCGGGGCGGGTGCCTTCTTGCGCGACAGGCTCCTGTGCGCTCGCCGAAGCCTCGGTCGCCGACGCCCCGCCACCCTCGGCAGCCGCCTGCAGTGTCACGCCTTCGACCTGCGCGCCGTCGGCGCGCAGCAGCCACGAGTGGCGGTAGTCGGGCCCGGGATCGAGTGGCAGTGCCGCCAGCGACAGCGGTGCCCGCGGCGGGAAGTCCAGCTCGCGTGGCGGCAGCGGCCGCGTCTCGCTCGGTTCGGTGCAGAAGTCGCGCCGCACGAGCGCCGACGACGCACTGGTCACGAGTGGTGCCGCGCGCACGGCGGCAGCCGTGAAGTCGAGCCTGGTGGGGCTGTAGCGCTTGCCGTGTTCGGGGTCCTTCAAGTAGGCACGGCCGACCAGGGCGGCGGCGGCGAGCGCGAGCAGGGCCAGGACCTGTTCCTTGCGGATCGTCATGACTTCTTGCGCTCCTTGAAGGCGATGCCCTGCAGGGTGCCCTTGACCGTGCACGGTTCCCCCGCGCGCGGCGGCCGCAGGACCTGCCAGCTCTGGATCACGAGCGTGCGACCCGGCTGACGGCAGGACTCGAAGAACCCCATGAAGGTCGGTTCATCGCTCTGGAACTGGAACGCGACCTGTTCCTGCACGAAGAGATCGTGCACATCGACTTCCCCGGTTCGCGCGGCGTGGGTCGGGCGCTGGGCGCGCCGCGCATCGAGCTTGAGGGCTTGGATGGCGCGCAGGCCCATCGCTTCGGGATTCGCCGCCCGCACGGCGTCGTGCGCCGCGAACAGGCGCTTGCTGGTCTCGTCCATGAGTTCGAGCCCGAACAACACGCCGCGGATCTCGTCGACGCTGTTGGGCACGTCCCACCAGACGTCCTTCTCCGCGACCTGCACATAGCGCTCGTTGGCGACTGTGAGGACCGACTGCTTCATGGCCCGCCCGATCTGGAACAGGTACTCGTCGGGCGCGCCCTTGTCGGCGAGCTGGTACTTGGGCGACTGCACGAACGCGAGTTCCGTCTGCAGGCGCTGGCGCTCGGCGGCGAGCTGTTCGGCTTCCTGGCGAGCTGCCGCCAAGGCGTTGTTGTCGTAGAGCGGCGTGTTGACACCGCCCGCCTTGTTGATGCTGACGCGGACCGCATCGGGATTGTAGATGGAGGCGATGACTGCGCTCGCGATGAGGTAGACGACCCCACCGATGGTGGCTCCGAGCAGCCACCGCTTGTTCTCCTGCACGAAGGAACCGACGTCCATCAGTGGCCCTCCACGAAGTCGATCGTGATCTTGAAGCGCGACGAACTGTCCGGACTCTGGCTGGCCTGCATCGCGGCTGACAACACCCCGACCACCATCGGGTCGTTCTTGAACTTGCCGACGAACTCGCTCACGACGCGGTTGGGATCGACACCGTTGAGCTCCTTGCCGGCCGCTTCGACGACCACACCCGGACGCCGCTTCTGGGCACCGCCCGATGCCCCGCCGACTGCCCCGCCCGTGACCTCGATCTTCTCGATCCACAACTGCGGCGGCAGATGCAACGCGAGCGCTCGCTGCGTGCGCAGCAGACCGTGCAACGGCAGCGCCTGCTCGGTGAGATGGTCGACGAGCGCGCGTTCCACCTTGTTGGCTTCGACGAGGGCCGCCGCCTCGGCATGGGTCGAGTTCGCCGCGTTGATGCTGCGGCGCAGGGCCATGGCGTCGTTCTCGGCGGTCTGCACTTCCTGTTTGCCGTGCGACAGCTGCAGGGCGAGCAGGCCGACGAAGCACGCGCCCGCGGCGATGTTCCAGATCGTGCGCTGCTGGAAGCGCTGCTTCCTGCGCACGGCTTCGGGCAGGATCTCCAGCGAGTAGAGCGTGTCGTCCAGGCGCCCGACCGCGAGCCCCAGTGCGATGACGGCCTCGTGGCGCATCGCCTGGAGCTGCTCGGCATCCGCCGGCGGCAAGGCGCTGAGGTCGAGATTGGCGAACGGATCGAACAGTTCGATCGGGCAGCGCAGGCTCTCGCGCAGGAGTCCGCGCAGGCCGCGCAGGCGCGCGCCACCGCCGGCCACGAGCACCTTGTCGAGCCGCAGGTCGGCGATCTTCGTCTGCGCCTTGCAGAACGACAGCGAACTCTGGATCGCCGCGGTGATGGACGTCGAAGCGCCGACGGCCGCCATCGTGACCTTTTCGGCCTGACCGCTCGCGTAGCGGCCACGACTCGCCGGGTCGAGGTCTAGCAGATCCTTCTTGAGCGCTTCGGCCTTGCGCCCGCTGACGTTGAACGACGCCCCGATGGCAAGATCGAGCACCTTGCTGCCGCCGCTCAGGTTGCGCGCGAACAACAGGTCGGTGCCCTTGACGAGGGCGATGTCGATCGTCTCGTGGCCGATGTTGGCCAGGCACACCACGGCATCCGCTTCGACCGGGCCGCACTTGAGGTAGGCGTTGTAGAGCGCCGTGCAGTTGGGCACGAACGCGGCGACCGATCCCCCGGCGGCGCGTACTTCCCCCTGCAGACGGTCTAGGGCCTCGTCCTTGGCCAGGGCCAGGAGAATGGTCTCGACGCCGGCCTCCGGGTCCTGTGCCGGCAGCAGGTTGTAGTCGGCCGACAACGTGCCGCCGGACTGCTGCGCCAGGTCCTGGATCTCGAGGTCCATGAGGTTGCGCAGCTGCCAGTCCGGCGTCGGTGGCACCTGGCTGTAGCGCAGCGTCATGTCGCGGCCGGCGAGGCCGCAGACACAGCCCGCGAGCGGAATGCCGCCTTCGCGCAGCGAAACGGCACCTTCGCCTTCGCCGCGCGGCAGCCCCGCGAACCGCAGCAGCCTGACGCCGTGCTTGCTGGCCTGGGCAACCAGCACCTTGGCGCTGTGACTGCCGATGTCGACGGCCGTGGCTTTGTTGGCCATGAAGTGGTGTTCCTAGTGGTCCTTGGCGGGTTCTTTCGGGTCCTGCTTGCGGGTGGTCGTGGCCCCGGCACCGGCATCGTCGTTCGTCGCCGGCAGGTGGCGGTCGATGTACTGCTGCACGATGCCCGCGAGCCCCCGCTGCTGGTTGTCGACGAAGGCCTTCGCCATGTCTTGCAGCCGCTTGCGCTGGGTGCCCTGCTCCTTGCCGTCGATCTCCTGCAATCGCTCGCGCGCGCGGTCGCGCAAAGCCTTGGCGGCCGTCGCGTCCTCGAGGTTGTTCTCACCGTAGAGCGTGATCACGTCGCCGACGCCGAGCGCCACGCGGTCGAAGATGCCCCGCGTCTTGAAGAACGACGCCTCGTCGAGGTCCTGCTCGAGCCGGCGCAGCGATTCCCCCTGCTGGGCGAGCAGGTCGGTGCGCAGCTTCTGGGCGTCGGCCAACACCTCCGAATCGAAGGGCACGGTGCGCACGAGCTCGCGCAGGAGGTCCAAGGCTTCGCCGGGCCGGCCACTTTCCTGGGCCGCGCGCGCCTTGCGCACGAACTCGAGAGCCTGCTGGCGTTCGGCGCGGAAGCCGAGCAGGAGTTCGACGTGCTGGCTGCGCGCGAACAAGCGGTAGAGGCCGCCGCCCAGGCTGCCGCGGCAGGCGACCGGCGCCTCGAACTGCACGACGGCGCGCGTCGCGCGGTCGCCGATCACGATGCGCTTGGCGGAGAACTCGGACTCGGCCGCCGCCGAACTGAAACCGTCGTCCGCCGCGGCCACGAGCAGGCTCCCGGCGGCCTCGGCCGGCACCACGAGTTGCAGGGACTCGATCCCCTTGGCCTCGATCTGGAAGCTGCGTTCCGTCGCCGTGCAGGCGAGGCTCGCGCCGAGGTCGGACAGAGTGCAGAAGCCCGCGCGGTGCAGGCCGTCGAGCGGTGGTGGCACCTGGTCGGGCAGCACCGCGAGC
>JAYUCN010000565.1:0-4096 GCA_043740335.1 Planctomycetota bacterium | reverse complement strand
AGCGAGATGACTCCCGTCATCGAGGTGAGGCCGAGGAAGCGCGGGTCCACCGAACCGCGCGGCCCAGTGGCGGCAACAGCGAACACCTGAGCGTGTGGCACGGCACGCCCCAAGGAATCGACGACGACCATTGCCCGCCCGCTGACGGTATCCTCGGCCCGCATCTGGCAGAACCGTTGATGCCGGTACGTCTGGACGATCTGCAGGTTCGTCCCGCTGATGTTCCCCATCGAACGGAACCACGCCCCGAGCGGCAACGCCGGCTCGTAGCTCGGGCGATACCGGGGCACGCCGATGACCTCGTCGGGCACGAGCTCACGCAGGAACGGGTTCGAAGCGGTCCCCGTACGGAACCAGAGACGACCCCAACCGACCTGGAATGTATCCACGCGACCCAGACCATCGGTCGTGGCTGGGCGCTGCACGGCCGCAGTCCCGCCCGGCAGTCCCGTTACCTCTTCAAAGATCTGCACGGTGACGTTCGCCGGCAACATGTGCAACCGTACGGTACGCAGACGCCGGGCGATCATCGGCTCCAGCGGCACCTGCGCAGCAGGAGTGCCACGCGCCGGGATCGGGACGAGTCTGGGTTCAAGACCCGGATGAAGCAACAGGACCGCCAGGTACTGGTGCGGCGGCAGTCGCGATGGCAGCTGCGTGATCTGGAAGTTGCCCTGGGCATCGGTGGCGGTCTGGCCGCCCATCGAAGGCAGCACGGTCCCGAACAACTCGTCGATGATGCAGGTCAACACGCGAACGTCACCGCGCGGGTGATTCAGGTCGTCGCGAACGGTCCCCGTGAGAGGCTCGGAGAGATCCAGCACGAGCGGCTCCAACAACCTCACGGTGCGGTCCAGGCGAACCACGGGGAACGCTTGCGGAGCCGTGCTGCCCAATTCCACGCGCAACGCGGCTGGCCGCACCTGCACGATCGCGAAGTCGCTGCCGCAGAGGAAGTCGTTCTGTTCCGAGAAATTGCCATCCGAACCGGAGACCGGGGCCACGTGGCGCAGGATGCCATCGCTCAAGTACGACAAGCCGATCGCCGCCCCGACGCTCGGCAGTCCAGAGCGGTCGAACACGATGCCAGCAATCGTGGCCTTCTGCGGCGGTCCATCCAGGGGCACTCGGGCACCCGGCAGGCCATCGGCGACGACGGCGACGCCACCGCCGGGTCGTACGGAGACGCTCGACTTGCCTTGGTAGACACCGATATTCCCTGCCACCACCATGGTGGTCCCCATCTGGGACCGCACGACCTGCGCCGACTCACCGCGCACTACCTCGATCCCGATGCGCAAGTCGTCGGGGGCCGCGGCGAGGGGATTGTCTACGGCCCGGGGATCGTCCAGCAGCCAGTCGCTCGGCACTTCGGCGGTGATCACGTACTCACCGATGCCGAGGCTCAAGGAACTACCATCGGCCATCGGAATCGAAACGGCGCGGTTGGTCACGACCCCGACTTTGCCGTTCACCAGCAAGGGCGCACCGTCCTGCAGGCGCACCTCGCCGCTGCCCCGCATCTCCAGCGTCGCGGCCGGCTGGGTCATTGGCGAGACGTCGTGCCATTCCACCCGAGCACCGCCCCCGGCGCTGACCCACAGTGACTGCAGATCGCCCAGACCGTCGCCAGACTCCAGCCGGCGTCCCGCGGCACCATAGGCTTGGTCGGCTTTGGTCACGACGAGACGAGCCGTACGCACGGGCGCCCGATCCCCTGCATCGCCCCACAAGAAGGCGGTCCCGAAGGCCACCAACAGCAACAAGGATGCGGCGAGCAACCCAGTCGGACTCGCCGCAAAGTGCTGCCAACGCCGCGCCAGTACGCGGCGCCACCTGGACAGGCTGCGGTTCTTGGCCACCGACCGGCCGCAGACCGAAGCACTGGCAGAATCGGCCAGAGCTGCCGCGGCTGCCACGGCGTGCGTTCCTTCTGCCCACTCGCGGGCGGCGATCAACTCACGCTTCGACAACAGCGACGTCTCATCGAGCACGAGACGCTGCACGACCCGGGCAGCCAGACCAGGTCGCAGGGAAGGCTCGTCCTTGGCTAGTCGGGCAAAGGCGCGGCGCACCATCAACCGTTCGTGCTCGGCCCGGCCGAGTTCGACCGAACAGACCCGACAAAGGTGGACGTGCTCCTCAAGTTCACGGCGATCATGGGGCGCCAGATCGTGGTCGACGAAGTCGCGCAACCAGCCCCGCATGCGCGCGCAGACTGGGTTTCCAGGCGGCACCCTGCGGAGATCCTCCGGATTGGGTGGCTGGTGCAGAGGCTCGCGCAGGTCGCTCACTGTTCGCGTACCCCCTGCAGTCGGCTGGCCAGGATGTCCTTGCCGCGCGCCAACTGCACCTTGACGTTGCTGACCGAGACTTGCAGAGCCTCGGCGATCTGCTGGTTCGTGAGGCCACGCAGATACTTGAGCTCGAGGGGCAAGCGCACCTTGTCACTCAATTGCTCGAGTTCACCACGCACCGTATGGTCGACATGGCTGCGAGTGGCGCCGTGCAACGCGCGCTAGTCCGGGAGGTCCAGCATCGGATCGCGGTCTGCATTCGGGCCTTCCAGTTGTGCCACAGGCAACTCGCCAGTCCGGCGCCGCCGCAGCCGGTCGCGGCACGCATTGCCGGCGATACGCAACAACCAGGGCTCGACCTTGCGCAGGCCATCGAATTGGCTACGCGCCCGAAACACCTTCAGGAACGTGTCCTGAGCCGCTTCCTCTGCATCCTCGGTCCGCCGCAGGATGCTGACTGCCAATCCATGCACCATGGCCTGATAGCGTTCGACCAACTGCGCGAACGCCTCCAGGTCTCCGGCCTGGATGCGGAGCATCAATTCGTTGTCGGAGCGCAGACTCAAAAGATGCGGAGCAGATTCGAGGAAGCGCGGCAGTATGCCACTCCCTACGCGGGAGTGGCTCCTCAAGGCTCGATATCTTTCCCCGACGACACGGTCCTGCGAGTCGGGCATTTCTCCGTGTTTTTCCAGTGCGTCATCGGAAGAGCCGATGCCAAGGTGGCCGAACCTCCCCGGCTTCCAACCTCGACCCAACCTCCGCGACGGCAATGGCAAAGATCCCCGACAAGCAGGGCGTGTTCTTCGAAATGGACGGCGTGCTGGTCCAGAAGGCCCGGCTGGAACCAGACGGCACCGTGCCCTTCCTCGCTCGGGCCGTCGAAGCACTCAGCCGCATCGACCCGCGCCAGTTTCGACTCTTCGTGGCGACCAGCCGCCAGGACATCGCCTTCGGGGAATTGAAGGAGCGCGACTTCACGCGCTTCTGCGAGGCGTTCCTGACGCGCATGCATGCCGAAGGGATCCCGATCACCAAGATCTACTCGTGCCCCTACCACCCCAAGGGCAAGGGTCGCTTCCGCAAAGAGAGCGTGTTCCGCAAGCCGGGGCCAGGCATCTTCAAGATGGCGCAGCAGGAGTTCGACCTGAACCTCCAGCGGAGCTGGATGATCGGCCACACGACCGCTGACGTGCTGGCTGCGCAGCGCGCCGAGCTGGGCACGATCCTCGTACGCACCGGCAACGGCGGCGCTGACGACGAGTTCACGGTCGACGCGCACTTCGTGGAAGACGACCTCTGGCATGCGGTGGCCCGCGTCAACCAGTTCGAGTACTCGCTGCGCGTCTGATCGGGCTCAACCGAGCGCGGCGACGCCGGGCAGCACCTTGCCTTCGAGCAGTTCGAGGGAGGCGCCGCCGCCCGTCGACACATGCGAGAGCCTGCCTGTGATGCCGAGCTTTTCGGCCGCGGCCACGGAGTCGCCACCGCCGACCACGGTGAACGCACCGGAACCGGCGACGGCCTGCGCGACCGCGTCGGTGCCCTTGCAGAAGGCAGCCATCTCGAACACGCCCAGGGGTCCGTTCCAAACGATGGTCTTGGCTCCCTTCAACGCGGCAACGTAGTTCTGGATCGTCTTCGGACCGATGTCGAGGCCCATGAGGCCTTCGGGGATGTCGCCCACGTGAACGCTCGCTGGCGAGTCCGCCTTGAACGCGGCAGCGCAGACATGATCGACGGGGAGCAGCAGCGCCTTGCCTGCTTGCTTCGCCTGCACCAGTACGCGACCTGCTTCG